>QOAH01000036.1 GCA_003978185.1 Candidatus Thioglobus sp. | reverse complement strand
GTGGGGTTTACCTTGCCACGGTTGTCACCAAACGCGCGGTGCGCTCTTACCGCACCTTCTCACCCTTACCTATCGAAATAGGCGGTTTAAATCTCTGCAGCACTTTCCGTTATGTCACCATACCTAGCTGTTAGCTAGCACTTTGCTCTGTGGAGCCCGGACTTTCCTCTGAAAGGTAAACCTTCCAGCGACCATCCGACCAACTTCAAGGGTGATTATACTTTAGTCGAGACGACTTGAATGTTTTGAAAAATACTATGAATATTATGACCTTCACTGTCTACGGCAACGGTTACTGGCATATCTTTAACTTCTAACTCGTAAATAGCTTCCATACCCATATCTTCAAACGCTAATTTTTTTGCTTTTTTAATCGATTTTGAAATAAGATATGCCGCACCGCCCACTGCAATTAAATAACTGGCTTTATGTTTCTTGATACTTTGTGTAGTGGCTTTGCCACGCTCAGCCTTGCCAATCATACCTAGAATGCCTGTTTTTTCCAGCATCATGTCAGTAAAACAGTCCATGCGCGTGGCTGTAGTAGGACCTGCGGGGCCGATGACTTCATCGCCTACCGCATCAACTGGGCCGACATAATAAATAAATTTATTATCAAAATCTACACCTTTAGGCAGGCCTTCACCATTATCAAGCATTTGCTTCAGGCGCTTATGCGCTGCATCACGCCCAGTAATAATAGTGCCCGTGAGTAACAAGGTATCACCAATATTCCATTCACCCATTTGACTACGTGTTAAAGTGTTTAAATCAACTTTTTTGTACTTTGAATAATCCATTTCTAGATCAGGATAAACACTCATATCCACTTCTGGAAGCTCTGCTATACCTGAGCCATCCATTGAAAAATGCAAATGGCGTGTTGCTGCGCAATTTGGAATCATTGCAACTGGTTGTGAGGCGGCATGAGTTGGATAGTCTTTAATTTTGACATCCAATACAGTGGTCAAACCACCCAGACCTTGCGCACCGATACCCAAATCATTAATTTTATCCATTAAGTCTAAGCGTAATTTCTCCAAATTGGTTGGGTTAGTTTTTTGAGCAACCTCAGTAATGTCAACTGGGTCCATTAAGCTTTGTTTGGCCATGAGCATGGCTTTTTCAGCTGTGCCGCCAACACCAATACCAATAATCCCTGGCGGGCACCAGCCCGCCCCCATCGTTGGCACTGTTCTTAACACCCAATCAGTTAGACTATCATCAGGTTGTAATACTGCAAATTTAGCTTTATTTTCAGAGCCACAACCTTTGGCTGCAACGATGAAATCAACCTTACCACCCTTCACCACTTTCATGTGAATAACGGCAGGGGTGTTGTCTTTAGTATTCATCCTAGAAAATAAAGGGTCTTCAACAATTGAAGCTCGCAGTGGATTCTCAGGATTAGTATAGGCACGCCTAACCCCTTCATTAATCATGTCTTCTAGAGATAATTCTGCCTCCCAAATAACATCCATACCTACTTCAACAAACACATTAACAATGCCTGTGTCTTGGCACATAGGGCGTTGACCTAGGGCAGCCATTTTAGAATTGATTAAAATTTGTGCAATGGCATTTTTAGCCGACTGATGTGTTTCTTTTTCGTACGCATTTGCCATGGCCTGAATAAAATCTGGCGCGTGATAATAAGAAATATATTGCAAGGCATTGCAAACGCTTTCAATCACATGTAGTTGCTTGATTTTCATCTTCATTATGCTTTAAATATTGCCCAATTTTGATTAGGTGTTTATAGTATGATATCCTTTCATTTTAACCAATATTTCACTGGGATTTTTTATGTTTGATTTTTTTAAAGGTCAGAATCTTTCTATCGATTTAGGTACTGCCAACACACTGATTTACATGGACGGAGCTGTTGTATTAAACGAACCCTCTGTTGTTGCAATTCGCAATGACAGAGGCTCATTAGAAGCAACCGTCATTGCCG
Organism: Candidatus Thioglobus sp.; assembly: GCA_003978185.1. The sequence goes on along the minus strand of QOAH01000036.1, from coordinate 9,397 downwards.
TAGGTCAAGATGCTAAAAATATGTTAGGTAGAACGCCTGGATCTATTGAGGCGATTCGCCCAATGAAAGACGGCGTGATTGCCGACTTTAAAGTTACTGAAAAAATGTTACAACATTTCATTAAAAAAGTATTGCGTTCTGGCTTCTTTTCTCCCAGCCCTAAAGTTCTAATATGTGTACCTTGTGGTGCTACTCAAGTAGAGCGTCGTGCCATTAAAGAAAGTGCAGTTGGCGCAGGCGCAAGAGATGTTTATTTAATTGAAGAGCCAATGGCTGCAGCACTGGGTGCCGGTATGGCAATTGAAGAGGCTTCAGGTGCAATGGTAATTGATATTGGTGGTGGTACAACAGAAATCGCTATCATGTCACTCAATGGTATTGTTTATTCTGATTCATTACGTGTTGGCGGTGATCTATTTGATAGTCAAATTGTTAAATTTGTCCGCCGTGAGCACGGTGTTATTATTGGCGAAGCAACAGCTGAACAAATTAAAGAAGAAGTGGGTTCTGCCTTTGAAACCAATGCAATTAAAAAGAATGAATATAGAGGTCTTGATGTTGCTAAGGGTATTCCGGTTAGCTTCGAGGTGACCAATACAGAAATTAGACAAGCCTTACAAGAGCCCTTAGCAACAATTGTTGCAGCGGTTAGAACAGCACTCGAGCAAACACCACCAGAACTAGCTTCTGATATTGCAGAAAATGGCTTAGTACTTACGGGTGGTGGCGCTCTTTTAGAAGGATTAGACAAACTTATTAATCAAGAAACTAACCTGCCAATACGCATTGCTGACGACCCATTAACTTGTGTGGCGCGTGGTGGTGGTGCTGCGCTGGAAATGATTAGTAAACATAATATGAGTTTCTTAGCTGCTGAGTAATCTAGCCAAAGCCAAAGGGCGGGTTAGGTATTTAAATTATGCAATTTATAAAACTTTTTACCCCTATATTTATTGCTATTTTTTTAATTTTATCAGACTATAAGTACGCCGCTTTGGATGACATAAAGCAATCAATTAATACCCTAATAAAAACACCAATTAACTTTATTGTTAATCAATCTTCTGATCTTTACCAATGGATTGGCCAACAAGGTTCTACCGAAACCAAAAATACTTTACGCAAACGTAATAATTACTTAACCAACCAAATAATCGAGTTAAAAACAAAACTACAGGCACAAGAATCCCTAGAATTAGCCAATAAAAAACTGACTCGATTGTTGGATGTTAGCTTTACAGTTAAAGAAAAGAAATTTACTTTAGTTCGTGTCAGCAATATCAGTCAATCTCGGCTTAAAAAACAAATAACTATTAATAAGGGTAGTAATAATAACCTGAAAATTGGTCAGGTTGCCTTAGGAATCGAAGGAGTGGTTGGTCAAATTACACAAGTCACACCAAGGCATTCAACCATTCTTATGATTACCGACCCAACTCAACACATACCGGTACAAAATAAACGTAATGGTATTCGTGGCATCAGCAAAGGCTTTGCCTCTAACCAGGAAAGGCTTAATGTAAACTTTATCGAATCTCACTTAGATGTAGCACTTGGAGATATTTTCCTTAGCAGCTCTGTTGGTTCCAAATTTCCAGCAGGGCATTTAGTGGGAGAAGTGACTCATGTTGAAAAACATTTAAATGACCCTTTCTTACATATCCAACTAACACCGATTCAAAGTGCCAGCCAATTAGATTTTTTACTAATCGTTTCTGAACAATGATGACTTTTCAGCGGCCTTATCTTTTCCTAACTAAGACAACCTTGTTTGCTTTGATTATTAGCTCTGCACCTGCTTCTCAAATCTTATTAGAAATATCTCCTTTCTGGATGTTATTGTTTTTTATTTACTGGTTAATTAATTTTCCAGCTAAAGGGCGATTCTTTTTAGCGCTAGTACTTGGTGTATTAATCGACATATTACATGGTGATATTCTGGGTCAAAATGCTTTAGCACTGATATTAAGCAGTGCTTTTATTGTTAATGTTAAGCAATCATTCTATGTATCTAATTTAAGCACACAGCAAGTTTATGTTTTTAGTGCAGCTAGTATTTACTTAAGTTTAATTTTATTGGTGCACATACTTACTCAAGGTTTTAATTTTAGTTATTATTTGTTAATCGCCCCTTTGACAAGTGCGCTATTTTGGCCTGTGATCAAACTTGCACTTTCAAAGTGTCGGCATCAATAATCAAAACATTCTAACAACTCATGGAAAAGATTAGTAACACCGCGTTAGAAAACAAGATTTTCTCGAACAGAATGATGTTGGCTTTTATTTTTGTCGTTTTTTTTGCATTAGTCTTAATTCTTAGATTGTTCAACCTGCAAATCACCCACTATGATTATTACACCGAAGAGGCGCTTGGTAATCAAATGCGAACTTTGCCAATCACCCCTACTCGAGGGAAAATATTTGACCGTAATGGCAAAATACTGGCTACCAATCAATTGGCATACAAACTAACGTTAACACCAGAAAATCTCACCCATGATGAAGCTAAGACATTACTAACTCTTGAGCAATTAGGCTTTATTAATAACAATGATATCAAGGCTTATCATAAAAATCGAAAACGTTATAAAAAATTCCATAACATTCCATTAAAACACAATCTTAGAGAGACTCATGTTGCAAAATTTTTAGTAAGCAATCAGTTTTCTGGTGTTGAGATTGAGCCGTACTTTCACCGTATTTATCCTTATAACGATTCTAGTGTTCATGCAATTGGCTATGTTTCTAGAATGAATAAAAGGGATAAGGAAATTTATGACAAAAAAAATTATCTGGGCACGTCATTTGTCGGAAAAACAGGCATTGAGAAACAATACGAAATATTGTTACATGGCATTAGCGGCGTCAAACAAATTGAGCGAAATGTAACCGGTCGTGTAATTGACACAAAAATCATTCAAGCCCCTGAAGCTGGGCAAGACTTATATTTAAGTATTGACCTAGATATGCAACAAAAGGCAGAATCTTTATTGCAAGGCAAGCGCGGGTCTATTGTTGTTATTGATGTTACAAATGGTGAGGTGCTTACTTTGGTTAGCACTCCTATTTACGATCCCAACTGGTTTGTGAATGGAATTTCGCATAAAAACTACAACAAACTACAAACTTCAAAAGACATCCCTCAACTTAATCGGGCCATTCAAGGCTTATACCCACCAGGCTCAACAGTCAAGCCAATGGTTGCATTAGCTGGACTTGAAGATGGAGTTATCACTAAACACAGCAAAGTCTTTTGTCCAGGCTATTACAAACTCCCCAATGTAAAAAGAAAGTTTAATGACTGGAAGCGTACCGGCCACGGGTTAGTAGATATGAAAGACTCAATTGCTCAATCCTGTGATGTCTTCTTCTATCGTTTAGCCGATAAGATGGGAATAGATTCCTTGCATGATAATTTAACTTTTTTTAACTTTGGGTCAAAAACTGGCATTGATATTCCCGGAGAGCGTGGCGGTATTCTTCCTTCAAAAATGTGGAAAAAAATTAACAAAGACGAGCCTTGGTATCGAGGAGAAACATTAATTGCTGGTATTGGTCAAGGGTTTATGACTTCTAGCCCACTACAACTTGCTGTTGCGACAGCTGCACTGGCCAATAAAGGACGACTTTTTCAGCCAAAAATTCTTAAAAATATTCGCCTACCCAATCAAGTGATTCAAGAGGTTGCGCAAGAGACGCATGTCCAAATTCCAATTAAAAATATTCAAAATTGGGAAGATGTGATTGAAGGTATGAGACAAACTATCTACGCCCCTAAGGGTACCGCTAGAAGACTAAACAAAGGGTTGACCTATACACTAGCAGGAAAAACGGGTACAGCACAAGTGTTTGGTTTGGATGCAGAAGAGCAATATATTGCCGCTAATTTAGATGAGCGCCTCAGAGATCATGCACTATTCACTGGCTTTGCGCCAGTTAACAATCCGAAAATTGCAATTGCAGTTATTGTAGAAAATGCGGGTAGTGGCAGCTCTAAAGCAGCACCACTTGCTCGAGAGGTGTTAGACGTATATTTTAAAAAACAAACTATCCACTAATCCAATCTTTTATCGTTTTCTCGTCAACTGGAAAAGTTAGTGTTGTATCCATTCGATAGCGTTGTTTAAGCTGGTCAAGCTGTGGCTGATTAATTTCATCGTATAGGATAATAATTTTAACTTTGGGAGAGTGACTCTCTAAAGTGGCCAATAAAGACTCAATATTACTTACACGATCACGAAACTCAGGGTTGTAATTAAACTCAGCCACTACAATCTGATACGTTTTTTTCTTGGCTAATTTAACTGCCCTCCTTTGTGAATCTTCAAAATCAACATCAAAACCTAAACTGACAAATAGTGGGGTGAAATCATCAAAACCACCTTCGTCAACAAAAAATAATAATTGCTTATTCATTTACCCTCCTGCAAGGCGTAAAAATTTTGTTTAAACTTTGAAAAAGTATTGCATTCAATAGCATCACGCATTTGCGCCATTAAATCTTGATAATAGTACAAATTATGAATAGTGTTTAGGCGAGCACCTAAAATCTCATTTTTGCGTTGTAAATGGTGCAAATATGAACGAGAATAATTTTGGCAAGTATAACAATCGCAGTTCTCGTCTAATGGCTGTGTATCTAGCTTGTATTGTGCATTGCGAATTTTAACAATACCAACTGAAGTAAATAAATAGCCATTACGCGCATTACGCGTTGGCATGACACAATCAAACATATCAATACCACGCTCAACTGCTTCAACCAAATCTTTTGGTGTGCCCACACCCATTAAATATCTAGGCTTGTCATTAGGTAATTGCCCGGGTAAATAATCCAATACCTTTATCATTTCTTCTTTAGGCTCGCCAACACTTAAGCCACCAATAGCGTAACCATCAAAATCCATATCCACCAACGCTTGGGAAGATTCACGACGTAAATCTTCAAACATACCACCTTGTACAATACCAAACAAGGCGTTTTTATTGTCTAATTTTTCATGCTCTGCTTTTGAGCGCTTAGCCCAGCGAAGCGACAATTGCATTGATTGATCTGCGGTTGCTTTATCGGCTGGAAATGGTGTGCATTCGTCAAAAATCATAACAATATCGGAGCCTAGCTTTTTTTGTATTTGCATGGACTCTTCTGGCCCCATGAAAATCTTATCACCATTTTTAGGTGAGCGAAAATCCACGCCTTTTTCACTAATCTTGCGCATATCACCCAAACTAAAAACCTGAAAACCACCAGAATCAGTCAATATCGGCCCTTGCCAATGCATGAAATCATGCAAGTCTCCATGGGCCTCAATTACTTGTGTGCCTGGCGTAATATCTAAATGAAAAGTGTTGCCCAAAATAATTTGCGCGCCAATCTCACGTACTTCTTCAGGCGTCATCGCCTTAACTGTGCCATAAGTACCAACTGGCATAAAGGCAGGCGTCTCAACCTCACCACGTTCAAAAGTCATCTGACCACGGCGTGCTTTTTGATCGGTATTGTTTAATTTAAATTTCATGATTGTTGTTTTGAAGTGTCTTTAGATTGCAACTGCCAAAGTTGTGCATACTTACCATTGTTTGATAACAATGCTTCGTGTGTACCACTTTCAATAATTGCACCATCACCAAGAACGATAATTTTATCAGCATCCTTAATGGTTGATAGGCGATGCGCAATCATAAAAGTTGTGTGCTGATCTGAGAAGCCATTCAATGCTTTTTGTACCATTTTTTCAGAAAATGAATCTAACGCCGAGGTGGCTTCATCAAAAATCAAAATAGGTGGATTTTTTAACAATACTCTGGCAATTGCCAACCGTTGTTTTTCACCGCCTGAAAGCTTGAGTCCGCGCTCACCTACTAATGTCTCATACCCTTGTGGTAGTTGATCAATAAACTCATCAATAAAGCTTAATTTGGCGACTTGTTTTACCTCTTGCATACTTGCATCTTGCTTGCCATAAGCAATGTTGTAATAAATACTCTCATTAAACATAACTGTGTCTTGTGGTACCACACCAATGGCTGTTTGTACTGAATGCTGTTGATGGGTTTTAATATCCTGGCCATCGATCAAAATCGAACCAGAACCCACATCATAAAAACGGAACAACAATTTCGCTAAAGTTGATTTACCAGAGCCAGATTGCCCTACAATAGCAACTTTTTGCCCTGGCTCAATGGTAAAGCTAATGTCTTTTAAAACTTTATTTTTTCCTGGGTAGGCAAATGACACTTGGTTAAATTCGACCTTGCCATGTGTCACTTTAAGTGCAGGTGCACCCTGCTCATTGCTTACTTTTGGGGTTTGATCAAGTAAATCAAACATATTATTCATGTCGATGAAATTGTGTTTAATTTGTCGATAAACAATACCTAAACTACCCAATGGCATAAACAATTGTAGTAGTAAGGCTTGAATCATAATCATATCACCCAGACTAAGGTTTTGATCCACCACACCTTGTGCTGCCGTAATCAAAATAACAGTCACACCAACTGCGATCACTGCACCTTGAATAAAATTAAGCGCTGTCATTGAAGTAAAACTTTTAGTAGCAACATCTTCCCAGCGATAACGATTCACTTCAAAGTCTTCACGGTTGAAGTATTTAACTGTTTCATAGTTAATCAGACTATCCACTGCATTAGTATTGGCTTCGGATTGCATGTCGTTCATTTGATAACGATACTTCATGCGCCAAGTGGTAATTGCCAAGGTTAACGCAATATAGAATACAACAGTCAAAAGAGATATCATGGCAAAAAAGGAATCATAATTTATCCATAAAAGCCCAATTACTAGGCAGATCTCAAAGAACGATGGAATGATGTTAAACACGAAAATAGATAATAAAGTTGATACACTTTGTGTGCCTCTGTCAATATCTCGTGTAATACCACCAATACGACGATCCAAATGAAAAGACAAATCAAGTGTATGCAAGTGTTTAAACACGCCGAGTGCAATTAGATGCATGGCATGATAACGAACCTTGGCAAAAATAGCATCCCTAAGTTCATTGAATAACGAGCTTGCTAGCCGAAGCGAACCGTAAGCAAACAACATGCCTAATGGCAAAATCATTAGTACATTGGTTTGGTCTAACGAATCAACAATTTCTTTTAAAACAACGGGTACTGCTACATTAGCTAACTTAGCGGCAATTAAGAATAACGTTGCCCAAATCACGCGAGTGCGCATCTTTAGTAGATAAGGCAATAACTTTTTTAAAACCTTAATATCTCGGGTTTTAAAATCGTATGCTTGTGTTTGGCTAGAGGTACCGTGCATCATTGATAGGATAGTCATCGGGCAAAATTGCACCTTTTTCCAGGGCAATCTTTACCACATCACTGGCTCTAAATTGTTCAGGTCTTTGTAAAAGCTCTTGTTGCCAAAATGAGTGCATTTCACACATTTGTGGGTGCGTGTGATTACACCCAAGCACATGAAAACTGCACTCACCTACTCGCCACGGGCCATCGCCTGTAATCTCGCCTTCAATCAAATGAATACTATACTCAGGGTCCTTTTCCCAAAACAGTTCAAAATATAAAACACCTTTTAAGTGTTGGAAAATTTCCTCAATCACACGTGTTTCACCGTTTGGATATTTGATATAAAGCGGAGAATGTAGGGTAAATATTTTATTCATGACTAAACGCTTGGTTGATTTGTTCAAAATCAAAACCTCTGGATTGTAAAAATCGCTTTTGTTTGGCTTGCTCTTTGTAGTCACTGGGGATTTTATCTCCAAATTTTGTCACTCTTATTTGTTGAGCTAATGCGTAAAAATCATACATTGATAAATCAAAATAACTGATACCACGCTGTTTAAGGTCAACAGATATCTTGATTGGCCCTTTGCCTTGATTAAAACGCATTTGGATAAACTCAGCAGCAAAGCGCTCATCACTCTGATAATTCTGTTCAATCAATAAATCAAGTGCTCGTTCAATATCGGCACGATCAAATACTTTAGTGGTTAATTTTTGTGTGAGCTCAACAACAGAATGTTCGCGTCTAACCAACATCTGCATCGCAGCAGCGTAACATTTTTCTTTACTTGGTGTCGTCACCGTCACTCATTAACTTTTCGCGAATTTTAGCTTCAATACTTTGACTTAACTTAGTATTTTCTATCAAATAATCTCTAGCTTTGTCTTTGCCTTGACCAATACGCTCACCTTCAACACTATACCAGGCACCTGCTTTTTCAACAAAGCCATGGGTAACCCCCAAATCAATAATTTCACTTTCACGTGAAATACCTTGGTTATATAGAATTTGAAATTCAGCTTGTTTAAATGGAGGTGCAACTTTGTTTTTCAATACTTTAACGCGCGTCTCGTTACCTATAATTTCATCACCTTTCTTTATTGCACCAATACGGCGAATATCCAAACGCACTGAGGCGTAAAATTTCAGCGCATTACCACCAGTTGTGGTTTCAGGATTGCCAAACATGACGCCAATCTTCATACGTAATTGGTTAATAAAGATCACCATGGTATTGGTTTTTTTAATGTTTGAAGTTAGTTTTCTTAATGCTTGTGACATTAATCTCGCTTGTAATCCCATGTGTGAAGCACCCATCTCACCTTCAATTTCTGCTTTTGGTGTAAGTGCAGCGACTGAATCAATCACCACAATATCCACACCGCCTGAACGCACTAACATATCAGTGATTTCTAAAGCTTGCTCGCCAGTATCTGGCTGAGAAATTAGTAAATCATCAGTATTAACACCTAATCGTCTGGCATATTGCGGATCCAGTGCATGCTCAGCATCAATAAAGGCTGCTGTGCCACCCAACTTTTGCATCTCAGCAATAACGTGCAAGGTTAATGTTGTCTTGCCAGAAGATTCAGGGCCGTAAATTTCAACCACACGGCCACGTGGTAAGCCACCGATACCAAGTGCAATATCCAAACTTAAACTACCCGTAGAAACCGCTTCAATACCTGCTTGAGCCTGATCATCGCCTAAATACATAACTGAGCCTTTGCCAAACTGCTTATCAATCTGTGCAAGTGCTGCTTTTAGGGCTTGTTTTTTCTTCTCATCCACGTTGTTTCTCCTGGGTAAAATGGGGTTAAACTTATTTAAAAAAATTTAAACAATTATATCTGAAATATCGTGGCAACTTTTTCAAAAAATGACTCACATTACATGTCACTCGCACTTAAGCTTGCTGACCAAGGTAGAGATAGCGTTAAAGCCAATCCTATGGTGGGTTGTGTGGTTGTTAAAGATGATCAAATCATAGCCGAAGGCTACCATCGAACCTTTGGTGAGGCGCATGCAGAAATCAACGCTTTAGAGCAAATCAATCACCAAGCTGATGGTTCGACACTTTATGTGACTTTAGAGCCTTGCTCTCACGTTGGC
>QOAH01000131.1 GCA_003978185.1 Candidatus Thioglobus sp. | reverse complement strand
CTGCTGAAGTGATTATGACCATTCTTCATGCGGGTGGTAAGTTTGATGACAACTCTTATAAAGTTTCCGGTGGTTTGCATGGTGTGGGTGTGTCAGTAGTAAATGCACTGTCTGAAACCGTCCATCTAACCGTGCATCGCCACGGTAAAATCCATGAACAAAGATACGAAATGGGTGTGCCTGTCGAACCAATGAAGGCAACTGGTAAGATTGATAGCACCGGTACTATAATCCACTTCAAACCCTCAAAAGATGTATTTGCTATTACCGAATTTAAATACGAAATTTTGGCTAACCGCATACGTGAATTATCTTTTTTAAACTCAGGTGTTCATATTGAGATTGAAGAGTTATCAACACAGCGTAAAGATGTTTTCAAATACGAAGGCGGCATTAAAGCATTTGTTGAGCATTTAAACAAATCCAAAACCCCGATTCATAATGATATTATTTCGATTTCAGTTGAACGTGATGATATTGTAATTGACGTGGCCTTGCAGTGGAGTGACGCCTACCAAGAGAGTATTTATTGCTTCACCAATAATATTCCGCAACGAGATGGCGGTGCGCACTTGGCAGGTTTTAGAGGGGCATTAACTCGAACACTTAATAATTATATTGATAATTCAGGCATGGCCAAAAAAGAGAAGGCTGCCATTACTGGTGAAGATACTCGTGAAGGATTAACTGCTATTGTCTCAGTTAAGGTTCCTGATCCTAAATTCTCATCCCAAACTAAAGACAAACTGGTTTCATCAGAAGTTCGTGCTCCAGTAGAATCCGCATTAAATGAAAAGCTCGGTGAGTATTTATTAGAAAATCCAAATGAAGCTAAAATCATTGTAGGTAAGATTTTAGACGCTTCCCGTGCTCGCGATGCAGCGCGAAAAGCCAGAGAGATGACCCGTCGTAAGGGTGCACTTGATATCGCCGGCTTACCGGGAAAATTGAGCGATTGTCAAACCAAGGACCCAGCCGAATCAGAAATCTTCCTCGTGGAGGGTGATTCTGCGGGCGGATCTGCTAAGCAAGGTCGTGATCGACGCACTCAAGCGATTTTACCACTCAAAGGTAAAATCTTAAATGTTGAGAAAGCGCGCTTTGAAAAAATGCTCGGTTCAGCTGAAGTGGGCACTTTAATTACCGCATTGGGTTGTGGTATTGGTAAAGAAGAATACGACCTAAGTAAATTGAGATATCACAAGATTGTGATCATGACCGATGCGGACGTTGATGGTGCGCATATCCGAACTTTATTGCTTACTTTCTTCTATCGCTATTTACCAGAATTAATAGAAAATGGTTATTTGTATATCGCACAACCACCACTATACAAAATTAAAAAAGGCAAGCAAGAGCGTTATTTGAAGGATGATCAAGAGTTAAATGATTATTTATTACAAGAGGCGGTAAATGATGCACACTTATATGCGAATGCTTCAGCACCAGCAATTTCGGGTATGGCTTTAGAAACTGCAGTTAAAGATTATTATAAAATTAACTCAATCATTGAGCGTTTATCCAAGAAGTTTAATTTGGCGCTGATGCAAACTGTGGCCAGATCAGAACCGGTGAGCGACCTAAAAGACACCAAAAAAATTAAAAGCTGGTGTGCACAAATACAGCAGATGTTAGCACAAGACTTAACGCCTGCACAAAAGCATACCGTTGTTTTTAATGATAAAACCCAAGAGGTTGAGCACACGTTGTCAGTGTACGGCGTAGATGCCGATACGGATTATTTAGGAAAAGCTTTTTTTAATTCCGACGACTATAAAACCATTAAGGAGTTTTCAGAAGAGATTGAAAGTGTCTTTAACGAAGAGTCTTTTGTTGAGAAAAAAGGCAAAGAAGTTAAGGTTAAAAACTTTAGCCAGGCGGTTAAATTTTTGATGGATGATGCTAAAAAAGGTCAGAGTTTCCAGCGCTATAAAGGCTTAGGCGAGATGAATCCAGAACAACTTTGGGAAACCACCATGGATGCAGAAAACCGAATTTTACTAAAAGTAAAAATTGAAGATGCCATTGTTGCAGATGAAGTGTTCTCAACTTTAATGGGTGATGAAGTAGAGCCAAGAAGAAGATTTATTGAAAAAAACGCACTATCAGTCGATAATCTAGATTTTTAACACATTATTAATATTTAACAAGGAGTTACATTATGTCAACAGAACACCCCGTCATTTCAGTTACCGGTTCATCAGGCGCAGGTACAACTTTCGTAAAAAAAGCATTTGAGAAAATTTTCGATCAAAAAAATCTTAACGTCTGCGTTGTAGAGGGTGATAGCTTTCACAAGTTTGAGCGTGCAGACATGAAAGTTGAAGTGGAAAAATCACGCGCAGCAGGTAAGGTGCTAACGCATTTTGCAGAAAATGCCAACCATTTTGATAAATTAGAAGCGTTATTTAAGCAGTATGGCAAAGACGGCACAGGTCAGAAGCGTTATTACATTCATTCGGACGAAGAAGCGGTTGAGCATAATGCGCGTCTAGGTACTGACCTTAACCCTGGTCAGTTTACCCCTTGGGAAGATATTGAAGCTGACACAGATATTATGTTTTACGAAGGTCTTCATGGTGGTGTAAAAACTGAGAATGCTGATGTTGCAGGCCAAGTCGATTTATTGGTTGGTGTTGTACCATCAGTTAACATTGAGTGGATTCAAAAAATCCACAGAGATACTTCTGAGCGCCCTTATACACCAGAACAAGTGACTGAAATCATCTTGGATCGTATGCAAGACTATGTTGAATTTATCACCCCACAATTTGAGAACACACACATTAATTTCCATCGAATCCCTTTGGTAGACACCTCCAACCCATTTAGTGGTCAAGCAGTACCTGCACCAGAGGATTCTTTAGTGGTTACTAGTGTGCGTATTGATGGTATTGACCTTCAATCAGTTGCAGACAAACTACCTGCAGAGGCGATGGCATTTTTACAAAATGACACCACACTGGTCTACAAAGGCAGTTTTATGGTGGATGTGATGGACATTATGTTGACGCCAATTATTGATGGACTAATGGCCAATAAGTAAACCATATTTTTTTAAACCTTGTTAATTTCTGCAAATTAATTGCAGGGGTTGACAAGGTTTTTTATTGAGGAAAAATCATGCATGAGCAACCCAAAGCCCCGAGTTTTGTAGAATTTTTTGTTTATTGGCTAAAGCTGGGTTTTATTAGTTTTGGTGGTCCTGCTGGGCAAATATCGATGATGCACCAAGAATTAGTAGAAAAGCGTCGTTGGATTTCTGAGCATCGTTTTTTGCATGCTTTAAACTACACTATGGTATTACCAGGTCCTGAAGCGCAACAGTTGGCGACTTATATTGGATGGCTAATGTTTGGTGTTAGGGGTGGTATTGTTGCTGGCGTGTTGTTTGTGCTGCCCTCCTTATTCATCCTAAGTGCGCTGACCTGGATTTATTTAACTTATGGTGATGTTCCTGCAGTAGAAGGAATTTTGTACGGCATTAAACCGGCTGTAACAGCTATCGTGCTATTTGCTGCTTATCGAATAGGCTCTAAAGCACTATCAAATAATATATTGAGAGTGTTAGCGGTGTTGGCATTTATTGCTATATTTGCACTCGAAGTTCCATTTCCATATATTGTACTGAGCGCAGCCTTAATTGGTTATCTTGGCGCACAATTTTCTCCAAGCACATTTACAACAGGCTCGCATCATGGAGGGGGTAAAGGTAGTTATGGTCCAGCACTAATTGACGATGACACACCAGTCCCTGAACATGCAAAATTTAAATGGTCTCGATTGATTACGTTTTTGGTTGTAGGGATAAGTATAGGTCTGGCTGTTATGGGTCTTTTAAGTGATGAGACGTTACGTAATATGGGTGAATTTTTTACCAAAGCAGCGCTTGTTACATTTGGCGGTGCTTACGCGGTGTTGCCATATATCTATCAAGGTGGTGTTGATCAATATGCTTGGCTAACCAGTACGCAGATGATGGATGGCTTGGCACTCGGTGAAACCACACCGGGGCCACTGATTATGGTGGTGGCATTTGTGGGCTTTGTGGGTGCTTGGACGAAAGAGATATTTGGTCCGGATGCTTTATTATTGGCTGGTTTTGCCGGTGCATCGGTCGCCACGTTGTTTACTTTCTTGCCGTCATTCTTGTTTATCTTTTTAGGTGGGCCAGGTGTGGAGGCAACTAGAGGAGATCTTAAGTTTAGTGCGCCACTCTCGGCAGTGACTGCCGCGGTGGTGGGTGTGATTATCAACTTAGCGGTATTCTTCGCTCAAAATGTATTGTGGCCTAATGGTGGTGATTTGGACTTGATAGCAACCTTAATCGGTGTTGCTGCTTTTATTGCGCTGTTTCGATTTAAGATTGGCATAATGAGCGTTATTGCTGCTTGCGCAGCCATTGGTTTGACGTTGACCGTATTGCTTTGAATTAATTAATTGTTGTATACTGTTGTTATGAAAGTAACAACACGCGCAATCATTAGCTGTCCTCATTGTGGACACCAACAGCAAGAAAAAATGCCAAGCGATCATTGTTTGTATTTTTATCGTTGCACCGCGTGTGACAAAACTTTAAAACCTAAATCTGGTGATTGTTGTGTTTTTTGCTCATATGCAGACTACCCTTGTCCGCCAAAGCAAATAGAACAGTCTATTTGACGACGATATTTACCAGTTTGTTTGGCACCACAATCACTTTAACCACCGATTTTCCTTCGGTAAACTTGACAATATTTTCATCGGCCAACGCCTGAAACTCAACTTGGGCTTTGTCCATATCGGTGCTTAGCATAAGCTTTGCACGCAATTTTCCATTTACCTGAACAATAATTTGCACCTCGTCTTGTGTTAGTGCTGTTTCATCAGTATTCGGCCAAGTCTCGTTAATAATGGCGGCTTCGTTACCTAGCGCGCTCCATAAATAATGGCAAATGTGTGGTGTGATTGGGCTGAGTGATTTGAGGATTATATCGATAGATTCGGCGCGCACAGCCATCGATTGCTCGTCAGTATCTTTGAATTTAGCCAAGGCATTGCTAAGCTCCATTAGTGCGGCAATTGCCGTGTTGAAGGAGTGCCTGCGTGACATATCGTCTGTAATCTTACCCAAGGTTTGATGGGTTTTTTGACGTATGTCTTTTTGTGCCTTGTTAAGTGCATCTGTGTCTAAGCTAGCAATAGCATGTGATTGAGAATCTGAAATAAAATTTGAGACTAAGCGATATATTTTAGTGACAAAACGATAAGAACCTTCTAAGCCTGAATCACTCCATTCTAGATCTTGTGTTGGTGGTGCAGCAAATAAAATAAACAGGCGAACTGTATCAGCGCCATATTTTTCAATCATTTCAGCTGGATCAACCGTATTGCCTTTTGATTTACTCATTTTGGCACCATCTTTAAGTACCATGCCTTGTGTTAGTAGATTGTTAAATGGCTCGTCGTTTTCAATTAGACCTTCATCACGTAATAGTTTGTTAAAGAAACGAGCATAAAGCAAGTGTAATATTGCATGTTCGATGCCACCAATATATTGATCAACACCACCTTTAAGCCAGTATTTTGCACGATCATCCAGCATGACAGTATCGTTATCTTTACAGGTGTAACGTGCAAAGTACCAAGAGGATTCAAAGAAGGTGTCAAAGGTATCAGTTTCACGCTCTGCCGCTTTTCCACAATTTGGGCAAGTGGTCTCAAAAAACTCTGGCATTTTTTTAATGGGTGATCCGCCAGCTTCGTCAAACTCAACATCTTCAGGCAGCTTAACAGGTAAGTCAGCTTCCGGCACAGCAACCGAGCCACAGCTTGGACAGTTAACAATTGGAATTGGACAGCCCCAGTAGCGCTGACGTGAAACACCCCAGTCGCGTAAACGGAAGTTGGTCTTTCTCTCTCCTAAATTATTGTTAGTTAATGTATCTGCAATCGCTTCAAATGCTTTATTGAAGTCCATTCCGTCAAATTCGCCTGAGTTAAACAGGATGCCTTTGGCAGTAATTGCACTTTCATCGACATTCTCCCCTTCATTAATAACCTGTTTGATTTCAATGCCGTATTTCTTAGCAAAATCATAATCACGCTCATCATGTGCAGGCACACTCATAACTGCACCTGTGCCGTAGCCCATTAGTACAAAGTTAGCGATCCAGATAGGCACAGCTTCACCAGTGATGGGGTGTGTGCATTTTAACCCTGAATCAACACCTTTCTTCTCCATGGTTTCCATTGCTGCTTCTGTGGTTTCCATGGTTTTACAGTCATCAATAAATACTTGTACTGTTGGGTTGTTTTTGGCGGCCTCAAGCGCTAACGGATGTTCACTGGCAATTGCCAAGTAGGTCACACCCATTAATGTGTCTGCACGCGTAGTATAGACCCTGAGGGCATCAGACCCCTTCCTGGTGAAATCAATCTCTAAGCCTGTTGACTTACCAATCCAGTTTCTCTGTTGAGTAATAACAGCATCTGGCCATTTAGTTAAGTCATCTAGTGAGTCTAATAATTCCTCAGCATAATCGGTTATACGCATAAACCATTGTGAGATTTCTTTTTTCTCAATCAGTGCATCGGAGCGCCAGCCACGTCCATCAATTACTTGCTCATTAGCCAGTACAGTTTGATCTACAGGGTCCCAATTAACGATTGCATTTTTCTTATAGACAAGACCTTTTTTAAATAATTTAACAAATAGCCACTGCTCCCAACGATAGTATTCTGGGTGGCAAGTTGCCAACTCACGAGACCAGTCATAACCAAATCCAAGCTCCGTTAATTGCTTGCGCATATAGTCGGTATTTTCATAAGTCCACTTAGCAGGTGCAACCTTGTTTTTAATAGCTGCATTTTCAGCAGGCAATCCAAACGCATCCCAGCCGATTGGCTGCATAACGTTCTTTCCCTGCATTTTTTGAAAGCGAGAAATGACGTCGCCAATACTGTAGTTGCGAACATGACCCATGTGTAATCGGCCTGATGGGTATGGAAACATGCTTAAACAATAATACTTTTCTTTCGAAGAATCTTCAATAACTTCAAATGATTTGTGTTCTTTCCAATATTGTTGAGCTTCGGACTCAATAATTTGAGCGTTGTATTCTGGGTTCATAAGGTTTTTTATTTATCTGTGTCGATGTCACACTGTGATATCGCTGAATTAAGCGTTAAGGTGCCAACCAGTTCGTCAATACTGTTTAGTTTGTTATCAATTAGGTATTGACTAATGCCATCATTAATTTTATTACATACCAGTGGATCGTAAAACAGCGAAGTGCCAATACCAACTGTTGCACTACCAGCAATGATAAATTCCAATGCGTCATTAACCGTGGTGATACCACCTTGGCCGATAATGGGTACATTATGGTGCTTACTTACTTGATAGACTTGGTGTACTTTTAACAGTGCAATGGGTTTGATTGCTGGACCTGACAAACCACCTTGATTATTGCCAATAATAGGCGTGCGAGACTGAGTGTCAATAGCCATGCCCATTAGTGTATTGATAACGGCTAGACCATCAGTGCCCGCATCAATACAGCGTTGAGCGCTATGGGCAATGTCGGTTTGGTTGGGTGAGAGTTTGGTAATCAGCGGTTTGGTGGTATTTTTACGGCAGAGTTCAACCACACGGTAAGACATGTCAGGATCATTGCCAAAAGCAACACCACCTTCTTTAACATTAGGACAAGAGATGTTGATCTCAATAGCATCAATATCAGTGTCATCAAAACGCTTGGCGATTTCCCCGTATTCTTCAACCGAAGAGCCGGAAATGTTAATAATGAACCGAGTTTCAGTCTTGTCTAGATTTGGCATAATGTCGTTGATAACTACATCAGTGCCTGGATTTTGCAAACCAATGGCATTAATCATGCCACTAGGGGTTTCTGTAACCCTGTGTGGAATATTGCCAAGACGAGGCTCTAAGGTGGTTCCCTTGAGACAAATAGCACCAACATCGGCATTAGAAAAGCCTTGGATGCGTGTATATTCTTCACCAAAGCCGACACAACCAGAAAGTAAAACAATCGGCGAGTCTAGTGACATTCCACAGAATTTGGTTTTCAAGTTGTTATGCATGGGTAGTATTATACATTTTTGCTGTTAAAATTATTAACCATGAAAGGATTGTTTATTAGCGGTAGTGGGACTGATGTTGGTAAAACATTTATTGCCAGCCACCTTATTCGGGCATTGAATTCTAACCACCGTGTTGTAGCGAGAAAGCCCGTCGAAAGCGATTGTATAAAAACCCCGCAAGGCTTAACACCAAAAGATGCGGTTTTGTTGAACGATGCCTGTACTAATTCTGAGCCTGTTGAGGCTGTTTGTACTTATCGGTTCGAGGCCTGTATGAGCGGTGAAAAAGCAAGTACAGACCAGGGTGTTGAAGTCACACTAGATGATCTGATTGTTGCATCGCGTCCAGCCAATACGGCTGATTTTGTTGTTGTCGAGGGTGCGGGCGGGTTGTATTCCCCAATTGCAGCGCGGTTGCTTAATGTCGATTTGGCAGTCGCGCTTGATTTACCCGTGGTGATTGTGATTAAAGATGAATTGGGTGCAATTAATCAGGCGTTGTTAAGCTTACACGCAGCCAAGGCACACAATCTTAATGTAATAATGCTGGTTTTAAATCAAATGAGTGTGAACAACCTGGACAATGCGCAAGCAATTCAAGCCTACACAAACACTAAGGTAGTGGTCTTTCATAAAGACAATCAAGACGAGTTTGTTAAAACAGCGCTTGCGCTAATCGAGCAAAGTTAGGTTGGGTTTTTGTTCGTTGTTTTGCTCTGTGTTCTGAGCACCTGTTTCGAAAAACATGCCTTCACCATTTTCACCTGCGTAGATGGTTAATATGGCCTCAGTGGGCACACTAATGGTTTGAGATTTTCCATCAAAACGCGCTTTAAATGAGACGGTTTCATTGCTAATTACCAGGGCACTAGTAGCTTCATTGGCGATATTAAGCACAATCTTTCCTTGCTGAATATAAGGACTAGGAACAAT
>QOAH01000055.1 GCA_003978185.1 Candidatus Thioglobus sp. | reverse complement strand
GTTAGTGGGTCTATTGATGAGTCAGAGAAACTTGGTGTAGTATTGGCTGACAAGCTGATTTCATTAGGTGCTAAGGATATTTTAAAAGGATAGTGATGCCAACACCAATTGACCAACAAGCTTTAAAACAATTATCAGATTGGACAATTCTTGATGAAAAACTACATCGAGTTTTTATCCTGGATAATTTTATTCAAGCTTTTGGCTTTATGACGCAAGCTGCAATTGTAGCTGAAAAAATGAATCACCATCCTGAATGGTCTAATGTTTACAAAACCGTTAGGGTTGATTTAACCACCCATAGCGAAGGCTGTATAACCCAATTAGATGCTGAATTAGCAGCGAAGATGGATGACATCTTTAATCAAATGAATAATAGGTAATTAAGTATGTTGAAATTTTTAGAAAAGAACTTTTTTATGATTGTGCAACGCATTGGTTTATTGTTTGCACTTATTTCATTGACGGCGGTTGTAATATTGGGGCTCGTTAGTTATGAGAAACTCAATGCTAAAGTTAGCGATAAAATCAATACGCCTGTTGTTAATTTTTCTCAATATAAAAATCCAGTTGATATTCAACCTCCAAATTTTGATAAAACAGTGACCGCAACTTTCAATGTGAGGGACGTTAATACCTCAATATAGATACCATTGTTAACAGTTTAAAACAGTTGCCAGATAGTGTTGTTAGCAAGGTGAATCTTCGAGATCGTGTAGAAATTTTAGTTAAAATTAAAACAAGTGCTTACTCCAAAGAGCTTCAATTGGCTTATGCCACTTCATTAGCAGAGCTAACTCCGCAATTAATCAATACAAACAATCATCAGATTGATGTTGATGATTTTCTTAAGTGGCACGATCAAGAATTCTCTACACAGGTCAATCTTCAAACACAAAGAAATTTATTGAAAATGAGCTCTGTCAAGGCGCAAAAGGTAGCAGGGTTTATCACTTTAAATATGGCAGCAGCAGCTTTAGGTATTTTCATTATGTTTGTAATGATGTTGGCAATGCTGCGTATCGAACAAAACACTCGCCAATAATACCTTCATGCAGGCAATCGGGTTTAATGGTGTTGATTTTATTGAGTTTGAAAAAGAAATAGACTCGCCATCAGCGCACGATCTTTTGGTTGAGATTCGTGCGATTTCAATCAATCCGATAGATGCTAAAGTTAAGCAAACAGTTACTAAAGACAGTCCTCTAAAAATTTTAGGTTATGACGCAGCAGGTGTTGTCATCTCTGTGGGTGACCAAACCTCTCTTTTTAAAGTGGGCGATGAAGTTTTTTATGCCGGTGACATGACCAGAGGCGGCTCTAACGCCACCCATCAACTGGTGGATGAGCGACTTGTTGGTCGTAAACCAAGCTCTCTTAGTTATGGGCAAGCGGCAGCTTTGCCACTCACCAGTGTTACTGCTTGGGAGTCGTTATTCGATCGTTTAAAAATCACCAGAACAGACCATGATAAGACTTTATTATTAATCGGTGCTGCTGGTGGTGTGGGCTCTATGGCGATCCAATTCGCTAAACAAGTGGTTGGCATTAACGTTATTGCCACAGCTTCCCGTGTCGAATCTAAAGACTGGTGTAAACAAATGGGTGCCGATGTGGTGATTGATCATCATGATCTTGTAGGGCAATTTAAAGATAGCAACCTTGATGCGCCTGACTTTATTCTTTGCATGGGCAACCCAGATGAATATTTTGAAACCATGGCTGAGTTGATTGCACCACAAGGCAGTATTTGTTTGTTGGCCAATGCGGGCAAAGACTACAACATTAATTTACTCAAGGCTAAAAGCATTACCTTGGTTTGGGAGATGATGTTTACCCGCTCTATGTTCACAACAAAAGATCTCATAAAACAGCATGAATTGTTAAATGAAGTGGCAAACTTGGTCGATAGTGGAAAAGTAGTAACCACAGTAACACGTCAGCTGAGTCCAATCAATTTAGAAAATATCATCGAAGCACACGGAATTATTGAAAAGCGTGACATGATTGGCAAGTTAGTAATTACTCACTAAATAACGCATCAACAAACTCGGTGGTTTTAAATGGTTTAAGGTCGTTAATACCTTCGCCTACACCGATATAACGAATCGGCAAATTCAATTCATCAGAGATGGCAAATAACACACCACCTTTGGCAGTACCATCGAGTTTGGTGATGCTTATGCCGCTAAGTTCAATGGCTTTGTTAAATTCGATTGCTTGATTAATGGCATTTTGCCCAGAACCACCATCAATCACCAACATGGTTTCATGCGGGGCATTTTCGTTGTGCTTTTTGAGTACGCGTTTGATTTTTTCTAGCTCTTGCATCAGATTACTTTGTGTGTGTAGTCTTCCAGCAGTATCAGCAATCAAAATATCAATATTTTTAGCTTTAGCTGACTCGTATGCATCATAAATCACCGAGGCTGCATCAGCGCCAGTGGCCTGGGCGACAACCGGTATTTCATTGCGCTCACCCCAAATTTTTAGTTGTTCAACAGCGGCGGCACGGAACGTGTCACCTGCAGCTAACATCACCGATTTTCCTTGATTTTGAAATGATTTGGCTAACTTGCCAATGGTAGTGGTTTTTCCAGCGCCATTAATACCCACCACTAAAATCACAAAAGTTTCATTAATATCGGTATTGAGTTGATTGTCCTTAATCAGTAGTCTTTCTAATTCATCTTTTAAAAATTGATACAAACTATCTGAATCTTTAAGCGTTTTCCTGGAGGCATTTTTGCGTACACTTTCTAGCACCTTGTCGGTGGTATTAATGCCAATATCAGCAGTAATGAGTAAAGTTTCTAACTCATCGAGCAGGTCATCATTGATTTCTTTTTTGCCTAACAACAATGCAGACAGGCCAGATCCAAGCTTTTGTCTTGATTTGACTAAGCGCTCTTTCAGTGAAGCAGGCTTTTCCTCTGCTGGAGATTTATCTTTTTTAAAAAAATTAAACAAGGCTTATGGCTATAATGATTGAAATATGAAAGCGTTAATTTTACTATTCTTTGGTTTGTCTCATTCTTTATTTGCATTGGCAAGTAATCATTTGGCTAATCAAGGTATTACCCAGGCCACATTAGACAACGGACTAAAAATTGTTGTTAAGGCGGATCGGCGTGCACCGGTGTTTATCTCTCAGCTTTGGTATAAAGTCGGTGCTAGTGATGAGTCACGTCCTACAACAGGGGTTTCTCATATGTTAGAACACATGATGTTTAAAGGCACTCGCACTTACAAATCGGGAGAATTTTCACGAATTATTGCTAGAAATGGCGGTGATGAGAATGCCTTTACCTCAAAGGACTTTACCGCTTATTATCAAAAAATGCACAAGTCGAAGCTTGAGTTGGCCATCAAGATGGAAGCAGATCGTATGCGTAATCTAACTTTTTCTAATCGTGAACTCACTAAAGAAAGGCAAGTAGTGATTGAAGAAAGACGTATGCGTGTAGAAGACAAACCCAATTCAAAAGTTTATGAAAATCTGCGCTTGATTTCGTTTGACGAAAAAGGCGCGTATCACTCACCTGTGATTGGCTTTCAAAAAGATTTAGAAACATACAGCCTGAACGATCTTAGGGTTTGGTATGAAAAATACTATGCGCCAAACAATGCCACATTGGTGGTGGTAGGTGACGTAGATCCAACTGAAGTCATTCGTTTAGCAAAGCAATATTTTGGTGATTATGCCCTTAATCCAAACATCAAACAATCAGATCGAGCTGCAATTACATTTAAGGGTAACACCAGAGTGTTAAAGCTTAAGGCTAAGCTGCCTTTTTATGTGTTGTCATTCCCTGTGCCAAGTTTAAATACCGTTGACAAGGAAAAAACTGCCTACACTTTAGAGATGCTGGCCTATGTACTTGATAATGGATTATCTAAGTCATTGATTAGAAACCGACAAATCGCATCCAGCATCGGCGTAGGCTATCGCTTATATGATAAATACGACACCTTGTTCACGCTTAGCTTTATTCCAGCTAATGGCGTGAGTAATGACACGGTACTTAACTCCATTAAAGCCCAAGTGGAAGAGTTAATAAATAACCCTAACTTTATTCAGGGAGAGTTGTCTCGCACTAAGGCACAGCTTGAGGCTGATTTTGTATTTGAGCAAGATCAAATATCCACCCAATCTTATTACCTAGGCATGCTATCAACGGTAGGTTTGGGTATCGATAAAATGTTTACTTATGTGGATAATATGAACAGCATTAATGCAACTGAGGTTTCAGCAATTGCCAAACAATATCTTAATTTTGATGACGCCAATTCGGTTGAGTTAATCCCACAAGGGGTCAAATGAGAGTTTTAATCTTATTACTGTTACTCGTAA
The DNA here is from genome assembly GCA_003978185.1 of Candidatus Thioglobus sp. The sequence continues at coordinate 5,550 of QOAH01000055.1, read as the reverse complement.
GTTCTGCTCAAGCCAAGCTTGATATTAAACACTGGACAACCCCTGAAGGTGCGAAAGTATTTTTTGCACAAACTAAGGGCTTGCCGATATTGGATATCCAGCTCAATTTTGATGCCGCTGCCTCTAGAGATGGCGATCAATTTGGCTTGGCATCACTCACCAGTGCGTTACTCGGCACGGCCACTCAGTACAACAATGAAGAGCAAATTATCAATGCGTTTGAAGCGGTCGGTGCGCAGTTTTCTAATAGCTCGCTTAAAGATATGTCGATTGTGTCCTTACGCACGCTAACTCGACAATCAATCTTAAAAAAATCTCTCGATATTTTTACTGAGGTGATTGCCCAGCCTAGTTTTGAGCAAACTTATTTAACACGAGAAAAGCGCCAAACCCTACGCGCCATTGAGGCAGCTAAGCAATCACCAGCCAGTGTGGCGTCGCTGGCTTTTGACAAGGCAGTATTTGTAGATCATCCATATGCACATGCAAAAATTGGTACCCAAGAAACCATTAGTCAAATATCGCTTAAAGACATAAAGCACCATTACCAACAGTATTATGTGGCTAAAAATTTGACCATTGCTTTGGTGGGTGACATCAGCAAAGCGCAAGCTAAACAAATTGCTAGGCAGATCTCTCATGGGCTCAATATTGGAGAAAAAGCCAAAGTCAATTCAATCGTGTTACCACTTGAGCAACTGAAAAACATCCATATTGAATTCCCATCAAAGCAAACGCACTTACTCATCGGTCAAGCCGGTATTAATCGCTCACATCCTGATTATTATCCGCTGTACTTAGGCAATCATATTTTTGGTGGTAGCGGGCTTACCTCAATCCTCAGTGATGAAATTCGTGAGAAAAAAGGTTTGGCTTATTCAGCTTATAGTTATTTCACTAAAATGCAATCGAATGGTTTTTTCATGATGCGTATGCAAACCAAAAATTCGCAAACTGAGGAAGCAAAAAAGATCGCTATACGAACATTGGAATATTTTATTACTCAGCCAATGGCACAGCAACAGCTTCAAGATGGCAAGGATAATATCATTGGTGGCTTTGCATTAGAGACTGCCAGCAATGCAAACATATTAACTTATTTATCGATTATTGGTTTTTACAATTTACCGCTTGATTATTTATCTGGCTTTACCAATAAAATCAAGGATATTAGCGCCGAAGACATCCAAAAGTCTTATGAAAGACTGATTGATATGGATAAACTCATTGTTTTGAGTGTTGGCAAAGCAATACAGTAATCAAATGGTGAATCGCTATTCTGTAATAAACTTGTTTTTAGCTTTGTGGCTTGGCTTTGTTTCGCAGGCATCAATAGCTCAGAATCACAATGTACAATCTAAAAAAATGGTTACTATAGCAGTGCAATCATTTTTAGGCCCCTCTGAGGCTAATAAAAAATGGTATCCAACGATTAATTTTTTAAATAAAAAATTTGATAAATATCATTTTGAATTATTGGTAATTGAAGCGCAGAATGTATCTCTATTACGAGAATTAGTCGCCACAGAGAAACTTGATTATGTAATTACTCAGCCGGCTACAACGGCCGAGCTGCAATTCTTGAGTGATGTGATTCCTGTGTTAACGAAGAAAGATAAGCGCGGAGTTTCTGAGTTTGGCTCGGTCATTATTACCTCATCAGAAAACACAAAGATTAACTCAATACAAGACCTTAAAGGCAAGTCATTTGCAGGCGCTAATCCTCTCGGTCTTGGAGGGTGGATTCTGGGCTATGATTATTTATTATCACAAGGCGTCGACCTCTATATTGACGCTTCTCGGCTTGATTTCCTAGGTAGACAAGACAACATTGTTGACGCCGTTATCAAGAGAATGGTTGACGCAGGTGTGATTCGAACAGGCGTGTTAGAAAAATTGAGTAAAAATGGAAAGATTCGACTGTCTGATATTAAAGTGCTGGATTATAAGGCTGGCTTCCCTTATATTTTGTCTACTAATTTGGTGCCAGAGTGGTCGTTTTCTGCAACAACTAAGGTAGACCCGATTTTAACTAATAAGATTGTAGAAGCGTTAAGACAGGTGGAATTTAATCCAAATAAGTCGCATGATTTAGCAAAATGGGGCGATGTGGTAGATTACCAAGTTATTCATCAATTATTACAGAAACATAGAATTGGCATTTATAAAGACCCAGTGCTAGTCAATTTATTAAAAAAATATTATCAATTATTGCTAATTGCATTGGTGTTGTTGATGATAAGTATTTGGTATATTAGAGAAAAGCGACTAGAAAAAATTAATCGATATAAAGTTGAATTAGAGCGACTTTCTAGAGTCAGCTCAGTTGACCAGCTACTTTCTGAAATTGCTCATGAGATTGCACAACCAGTTACTTCAATAAAAATTGACGCAAAGGTTATTGAGAAATTGCTCAAAAATACTGGTTCAGTGTCAGATGATTCTATTACCAAAGTAGTTAAAAGTCTTAATAGAAAAACAGATCATTGTGTGGATGTGATTAATAATATTCGCTCATTTTTAACCACTAAAAAAATTACGCATGAACCAGTCAATATCAATAATCGAATCTCCAATGTCCTCAAATTAATGAATCATGAGCTTAACGTAAATAAAGTTAAAGTAGTTCAAGCTTCAAATGACGAATTACCGTTAGTTTATATGAGTACCGTAGAATTAGATCAAGTACTGCTTAACCTTTGTAAAAATGCAATTAGCGCTATGAGTGACCATAAGTGTAAACTAAAGGAGTTAACCATTTTTACTACTGTAGATGATGATAATGTGAATATTTTTGTCAAAGATACTGGCCCTGGTGTTGTCGATGACGTAAATTTATTTAAACTATTTAAAACCAATAAATTATTAAATAACACTGAGGGATTAGGGTTAGGCCTTAGTTTGAGTCGGAGTATTATTAAGTCTTATGATGGTGATTTAGTTTTAGGATCTTCATCATCACAAGGAGCAACTTTCGTTATTAAATTGCCTTATATAAATGAAAAATAAAAAATTACCCATCTTATATTTAGTTGATGATGATAAAGAAATTAGAGATTCTTTATCAATTTTTTTTGGTGTTTATGAATACGATTTAATTATTTTTGAAAGCGCAATAGACTATTTGGATCAAGTGAGCCACCTAGACATGAAGGGCTGCTTAATTTCTGATATTAGTATGGAAAAAATGGATGGTTTGGAGTTACAAAGAAGATTGAATAAATTAGGTTGTATTCAGCCCACAATATTTATCACCGGCCATGGTGATGTTAATACAGCGGTCAAGGCTATGCAGTTAGGTGCATTTGATTTTATTCAAAAGCCATTTGATCCTGAGGCGTTACTCGAAAAGGTTGTTAAGGCAAATGAAGTTTTTGAAGATAGAATGCATATTTTAAGCAACTACCATATTTTGACAGAAAAGGAAAAATTGGTTTTTGAGCAGGTTATTTTAGGTTTGAAAAATAAAGATATTGCAGATTTGTTATGTATTTCCATGCCAACTGTTGAAGCCCACAGATCAAAAGTAATGAAAAAAATGCAGGCGACATCTCTACCTGAATTGGTCAAAATGTCAGTCTATATTTCTAGATAATTAACCATATATTTTAAATATATGGTTTTCCATAATTTACCTATCAACTACTTTAGTAGATAATTTAGCTTGCATTGGGCACAAGTATTCTTCTCCCCAAGATAGATACACCCATTGCATTTTGATTACATTGGTTTTTAAAACTTCCTCCTCAGGAATAATTTTACAATGTAATCACCTCTTTTATAAAAACTACACACTGGCATTATTAACCAAGTGGTTGATGAATATGAGTTTAGTTTTCTTTATATATATGTCAGGTGTAGGCGCTGAAAAAGCGATTTAGCTTTTAGGTTTTATGTATGACCTGGCTATTATATAATCAATAATCGTATTTATTATCAATCAGGTTGACTTACCTATGAACACAACCGAATTACTTTTTTCTTATGGCACTTTACAGAATGTAGAGGTGCAGTTAGAGACGTTTAGACGAGAGTTGGTAGGCCATGATGATGCATTATTGGGTTATCAATTAGAGATGGTTGAAATTAAAGATGAAGCTGTTGTAGCGCTTAGTGGTGAGACGCATCATCCTATTGCAATAGAAACGGGTGATACTGCCAATGAAATACCTGGAATGGTGTTTGAAATTAGTGCAGACGAGTTGAATCATTCAGATGAGTATGAAGTGAATGATTACAAACGAATTTTGGGAAATTTGAAATCAGGCAAGAAAGCCTGGGTGTATGTAAGTGCGGGTGTAGATACCCGCACTTAGAGCATTTCTTATTCTGCCGCTACGTTTGTACCGATAACAACTAAGAATTGTGCAAATGGACCCATGTTGCCCATCGCTTCTTTCATTGGACCTTCAAATGATAAAGAACCAACAAATGGAGTCATGTGATACATAGGGCCATTCTTGCCTGTAGCCATTTCTGCCCAACCATCTTTAGTTGAAGTCATTTTGTAGTCAAAATCAAAGTTGACTTTCGTTGGTAGGCCACGGTTATACTTAACAATTTTACCTGTGCCGTCTAAGTGTAACTCAGCAGTCATATCAGTACCTTCTACAACGATCTGAATAACTTTAAAGCCTCTACCACCGTCGTTACCTGCCCAACCAGATGCAACTAGCTCTGCTGCTGTAGGACCTGCATTATAGTCAGATGCTAACTTATCTAAGCTTGCAAATGCACTGAATGATAATAGTGTAAATAGTAATGTAATAATTTTTTTCATGATTTTCTCCTTGTTTTTTTTATGTAAGTTTTACTTTATTGAAGCCCCTAAAGAGTATCTCTTTATTGAAATCCAATAACCCTTTATCATATCATGTTATTGATGAATAAATACAATAAATTGTAGTATTTATGTAGTTATAGTAGTATTTTTTCAATTTTTACAGATTTAATAAAGTCTTCCTGCCAATTCTCACCTAAGGTTTTTTCGGCCATAACTTCAACTGGATAAATTGGCTCAATACCCGTAGATGCTTGATAGCGTGATAAGCCTTGTCGACAAGCGGGGCAAGTTGTTAGCATCTTAATGCCTTTTTTGGCTTTTGGTTCGCCAATCAGTGCAGTAATATCCTTTTGAATTTCTTTTTCTTTTCTAAATTTAACCTGTTTGGCAATGTCAGCACGCGCCACTGCAAAGGTGCCCGCCTCACCACAGCAACGATCGTTATTAGTTACATCAGAGCCCATTATTTGTGAAATCACATCGGCAGAATCTCCACTTTTAATCGGGTCATGACACGGCGCATGGTAAAGGTATTTTTCATCGTTATTATCAAGTTTGACATCGTTAGCCAATAAGTATTCGTGAATATCAGTGAGTTGAGAGTCTTTAAAAATATCACCGAGCTCGTACGTCATTAGCTGATCAATACAGGTACCACAAGAAGTTAATACATGCTTGATGTCTAAGTAGTTGAGTGTATTGGCCATACGATGGAACAATACGCGATTATCAGTAGAAATCTCATTGCTTTTAGCTTCATTACCGGC
>QOAH01000024.1 GCA_003978185.1 Candidatus Thioglobus sp. | reverse complement strand
GGAAAAATGACCACGGATCAGTTGGTGCAAGCTCGAGCAGAAAAACTTTTAAGTTTTGGAAAATTTAAAGAATAAAGACCTTTCTCTTAAAGGCAATAACTTTGTTGTTGCCTTAAGTGGTGGCATCGATTCGGTTGTTCTACTGCATTATCTGCACACACATTATCCAGACAATTGTCGTGCCGTTCATTGTAATCACCATCTTTCAAAACACTGCGATGAGTGGGGTGAGTTTTGCAAAGACTTGTGTAATAAACTAAGAATTCCTTATTCAAATGTCGATATATTCATCGAAAATGAATCTAACCTAGAAGAAAATGCACGTAAAAAACGCTATCATTCATTATCATCTAATTTAAAAAGAAAACGAAGTATTGTGTACAGCACACCATCAGAATGACCAAGCTGAAACACTTTTATTACAGCTTTTTCGTGGTGCTGGCGTGGCAGGTTTAGCCTCTATGCCAAAATCAAAACCTTTGGGCAAGGGTGTTCATTATCGTCCAATGCTCAATATTAAAAAATCAGAAATTATTGAGTATGCTAAAGACAATCACTTATCTTGGGTTGAAGATGACAGTAACACCAATACCAATTTTCGAAGAAATTTCTTACGCTTAGACATTATTCCAAAGCTAGAAACGGCCTACAAAAATTTGGCAAAAACTTTAACTCGAAGTGCTAAGCATCAGTCTGAGGCCTTAGCACTTATTCAAGCGCTAGCAAAAATCGATATTCAAGAACGTCAGCTGGTTAACCTCAGCCATCAAATTAATATTCAAAGATTAGCCCAGCTTGATACCTTGAGAATTAAGAATGTCATTCGCTACCATTTATCAAGCCTAGAATTTCTTGCACCTTCTGACAAGGTAATGAAACAAATTCTCGATTTATTATCGGCTAAAGAAGATGCCAACCCTTTGGTCAACTGGGATCAATTTGAAATTCGCCGTTACCAAGGGGATCTTTACTTTATTAACAATCAAGCAGAAAAAAATAACAATTTTTGTCCATTTCATGCAGAATTTGAAAATTTTCCAAATTTTTCTATCCGTTATCGAGCCGAAGGGCAACGCATCAAACTACCGGGTAAAAAGCACTCACAATCACTCAAAAAGGTCTTGCAAGATGCCAATATCCCACCTTGGGAGCGGAGTTCACTCAAAATGTACTATATTAAGGATGAATTACGCGCAATGGAGCGACTAGGACGTATGGAGCATTCTGACTAATATCTAATTACTCGTAAGGATTGGCAATTTCGATTTTTTCCAAAATTTTAATTTCTAAGCTTTCCATTTTATTAGCATCAGATTCTTCAATATGATCAAAACCGAGCAAATGCAGCGTGCCATGAATAGCCATATGAAGTAGATGATGGTCAAAGGTTTTATTTTGTGCTTTGGCTTCTTCATCAACCACATCGGTGCAAATAACCACATCGCCTAAAATCGACTCATCAATTTCAACAGGCAAGTCAGATGGAAAAGACAAAACATTGGTTACTTGGTCTTTATGACGATAGGTTTTATTGAGATTTTGAATCTCGGCTTTATCGACAATTCGAATTAATAATTCACTCTCACCCTTGTCCAAATCAGTGATCACTTGTTGTAAGGTATCCTTGAGATTTATCTCATTAATCGAAACATCATTAATACTGTTTTGAATAACAACCATGATGGGTTTTTTAAGAATAAAATAACTCATTTTACCCATATAAATTTACCCCTTAATGGCGATCGTTGAAGTTGCAATACCTGTACCGCTAAACAAAACCTTTGACTATCTGTGCGATGTTGAAGTGGCTGTTGGTACGCGTGTGAGAGTGCCTTTTATTCGCAAAAAAGTAATCGGTATCGTACTAGGCAATAAAGACAAAAGTGATTTTGACAAATTGAAATCGGTCGAAGAAGTGTTAGACGACACACCAATATTGGACCAACCTATTCTTGACTTTTTGTTTTGGTCAGCTAAATATTACCACCACCCTATTGGCGAGGTAATCTCGGCAGCACTGCCAAAAAATCTACGTCTTGGCAAAGAAGCAAAAATTAAAAAAGTCACTGGGCTATCCATTGATACTGAAAAACCAGACTACAAAATTACGGATGAACAATCCCATGCGATTGATGAGATTCTTAAAGCTCAAAATAGCTATCATGGATTCTTACTACATGGTGTGACTGGTAGTGGCAAGACCGAGGTTTATCTCAATATTACTCAAGCCGCATTAGACCAAAACAAACAAGTATTGGTGTTGGTGCCTGAGATTGGTCTAACACCACAAATGGTTTCTCGATTTGAATCACGTTTAGAAACTCGGGTTGTGGCTATTCATTCACAACTGAATGAAACACAAAAGCTCGATGCCTACCTTATGGCAAAAAACGGGGAAGCCGGCGTGGTGCTTGGTACGCGAAGTGCAATTTTTGCACCGATGCCAAATTTAGGCTTGATTATTATTGATGAAGAGCACGATGGTTCGTTCAAACAACAGTCTAACTTTCGCTATTCAGCCAGAGACTTGTGCTTCATCCGCGCTAAACAAGCCAACATCCCACTGGTATTAGGCACAGCAACCCCTTCACTAGAAATGCTAAAAAATGTGATGGATAAGAAAATCACACGCCTCACACTCACACAACGCGCTGGCGGTGCAACAATGCCAAAAGTTAGTTTGATTGATATGCGGCAACATTTCGATGGGCTGTTGTCTGCTTTGTTACTCGAAAAAATGCAGCAATATCTATCCAAAGGTAAACAGGTAATGCTGTTTATTAATCGTCGTGGTTATGCGCCGGTTTATTACTGCAAAGAGTGTGGCTGGAAGGCTGAGTGCGGGCGGTGTGATTCAGGCATGATTTACCACCGCCATATCAACCGGCTTAAGTGCCACCACTGTGGTGACGAAAAAATGCCAGAACACACTTGCCCTGAATGTAAACAGCCCAGTCTTGAAGTGTTGGGTTACGGTACTGAGCGACTAGAAGAAACCTTGTCATCACATTTTACTGACACGCCAATCATTCGTATTGATCGAGACACTACTCGTCGCAAAAAAGCCTTTGGTGAACATTTAAAACAAATCAACTCTGGTGAACCTTGCATTATTGTTGGTACACAGATGCTAGCCAAAGGGCATGATTTTTCTAATCTAGCGATGGTCGGTATTTTGGATACCGATGCAGGCTTGTTATCGTTGGATTTTCGCGCAACAGAGCATTTAGCACAGCTACTAATTCAAGTCTCTGGCCGTGCAGGTAGAACCAAAGAACAGGGTGAAGTGGTGATTCAAACGCGTTATCCTGACCACCCTATCTTTAGCTATGTACTTTCATCACGTTACACGCAGTTCGCAAGTCAGCTACTTAAACAACGTAGTAGTGCACTATTACCGCCATTTTCGCATCAAGCTTTATTGTGTGCAAATGCTAAAAACAAACAAGTGGCTGAGGATTTTTTGCGTGAAGCAGCTGGTCTGCTAAAAAGCATTCAAATAGATGTTGTAGAAATTTGGGGGCCGGTGGCTAATATTATCGAGAAAAAATCGGATTATTATTACTTCAACCTCTACTTGCAGTCGAATGACAGAAAAGCACTACACCAAATGCTTTCTACCTTTAACCAGCATATCGATACTTTAAAGTTAAAGAATAAGGTGCGTTGGTATTTGGATATCGACCCGATTGAGTAACTAATCCAACACCCTTTCAAGGAATAAATACACCGAGTAAGCGTTCCTGCGATTGGCAATATCGAACGCTGTTTCATTTTCAAACTCTGACCAGTCGATGGCCTCATAAGTCTCTTCAAACTGATCCATATCTTCAACGGCTTTACTGAGTTTGTCTAGTAGGAATTTCAGGTAACGATAAGTTAGATCCATGGTTTTCTGTGGCTGATTAGAGGCGCTACCATGGCCTGGCACAAAATAATCTACTTGTGTGTGCTGCATACGCTCTAGGGTTTTAACCCAATCAATAATATTGGCATCGCCCACAAATGGCAGGCGACCTTCAAAAATAATATCGCCACTATAAAGGGTTTGGTCCTTCACGCTGAGTAACGACATATCGCCATCAGAATGTACTTTACCAAAGTAGTTAATCATAAACTCATGGCCACCCAAACTAAATTCAGTATCTTGGTCGATGATACGGTCTGGTTTTACTAAATAAGTATCGTCCGTTACCCAAGGGAATAAGGCTGTGCGTCTTGAATCTAATAGGGTTTCTGCAGTTTCAGAATCGAGATAATCCCACGTGCCTTTTGGCGCCCAAACTTGTGCACCTTCATCTTTAAAGACTTGCAAGCCATACAAATGATCTGCGTGATAATGGCTCATCACTACAATTTTAATGGGCTGATCAGTAATCTTACGTATTTCGCCCAACATCGCATGAGCGAGAGGCGGTGTGCCGAGTGCATCAAACACTACCACACCCTCATTAGTCACTACAAAACCCGCATTAGAAATAAAACCTTCATACTCTGTGGCCGCACCCGACATGCCAGGCACATAATAAGCATCACCAATTAATTTTTGTGCCTTGACTTCAACACTAACGGCTTCGTATTCTTCAGCTTGGGCCGAGAAAACCAACAGTGTTAATAATAAGGTTAATATTTTCATGACTCCTCTACAACAGTTTTAATTGCCTTGGTGATGGTTATTAATTCATCGTCGGTAATAACAAAGGGTGGCATGGTATAAAGCAATTTTCCATAAGGCCTTAGCCAAACCCCAAGCTCAATCAGGCGATTTTGACTCCATTCTACTCTAATCTCTTCTTTCATTTCAATCACCGCAATTGCGCCTAATATGCGTACATCGGCAACTTTATCATTTTGTCTAAGGTCAGAAAGATTGGCATGAAATATTTTTTCTATACGAGCAATGTCATCTTGCCATGGAGAGTTAAGTAATAACTCGATACTGGCATTTGCCACTGCGCAAGCTAGAGGGTTGGCCATAAAAGTTGGGCCGTGCATGAGTATGCCAACCGTATTAGTAATTTCATCTGTGGTGAGCGTGGCAGCAAGGGACATATAGCCGCCAGTCAGCGCCTTGCCTAGGCACAAAATATCTGGCATAACATCCACATATTCAAGTGCAAAGAGCTCACCCGTTCTGCCAAAACCAGTGGCAATTTCATCCAAAATAAACAACACGTCAAACTGCTCACACAGTGCTTTTGCCTGAGTTAAATACTGTGGGTTATAAATGCGCATACCACCTGCGCCTTGTACCACAGGTTCTAAAATCATTGCAGCAATTGATTTGGAATTTTTCTTGAGGGCTGATTCTAAATCTTGCAGAGCCTCATCCATTGGCACCATCGATGGGCTTTTAACAAAAAAGTGTTTTGGTAATACGCCTGAGAATAAATGATGCATGCCGTTATCAGGATCACACACACTCATAGCACCAAAAGTATCGCCATGATAACCACCACGAATGGTGACAAATTTACGCTTTTCAATTTGGCCTTTATTGTGCCAATATTGCAGTGCCATTTTTAAAGCCACTTCAACTGATACTGAACCTGAATCGGTAAAAAAGACTTTGGTTAGATTCTCGGGTGTAATCTCAACTAAGGTTTTTGCTAGGGTAATGGCGGGCTTATGGGTTAGACCGCCAAACATCACGTGTGACATTTTGCCTAACTGGGTTTGAACGGCTTTATTGAGTACTGGATGGTTATAACCATGAATCGCACTCCACCACGAACTCATGCCGTCAACAACTTGGGTGCCATCGGCTAAATTAAGATAGACACCACTCGCTGACTCAACTAGATAAGTCGCAATTTCATTGGGGACTTTGGCATAAGGATGCCAAATATGTTGCTGGTCAAATGTATCCATATAGATACATTTTACTGATACTGTTTGTTATAAGTAGTCTTTCAACTCAGCCATTGAATCAATCACTAAATCAGGATTAGTGTCGCGAATATCATTACCGTGGTTATAGCCATATGACATGCAGATAATTTCGAACCCGGCAGCACGTGAAGCCTTAACATCGCTAACAGAATCACCCAACATCATTGAATCTTTCGGATCAACACCGAAAAACTTAGCAGCGTGTAACAATGGTAGTGGGTCTGGCTTTTTCTTGGCTAAAGTATCGCCCGAAATAACAATGCCAAAATCATCAAAAATTCCCAAATCTTTTAAAAGCGGTATAGTGAATTGCTCAGCCTTATTAGTCACACAGCCCAAAGTATAACCCTGTGCCTTCATATAATCCAAGCCCTCCCTAACACCGTCATATAGTGATGAACGACCTGATGTGTTAACAGCATATAAATCTAAAAATATCGGATAAGCCTTATCAAAATCAGCTTTATCGACTGTACCTTCTAACTCACCCGTGAGCGAACGTTCTACCAATTTTGGCACACCATTACCGACCCAATGACGCACCTTAGCTTCACCCCATTTTTCTCTACCCATGGCAACCATCAGCTCATCAACACAATAGGCTAAATCTGGCACACTATCGACTAAAGTGCCGTCTACATCAATCATGATTAACTTAGGGTTGAATTTTTTCATTGTTATCCTTGTATTGTTAAAGGGTAGTATTTAGGTAGAATATGCAACCTATTATGTTTGAGATATTTTAATGCAAAACTCTACAACAATCGGTTTTATTGGCGCAGGTAACATGGCTTATGCGCTAATTTCTGGCCTGGTTAATAATGGCTTTAATGCAAAAAATATTAAGTTAAGCGATACCGATGCAACACTATTATCCCTACGTGCCGATGAATTTAACCTTGAGGTTTTTACGGACAATACCGAACTGGCCGCTCAATGCGATGTGATTGTATTTGCGGTAAAGCCACAAGTATTGTCTATTGTTTGTAAACAACTACAAACGCATATTGATCACAAGCCTTTAATGATTTCAATTGCAGCAGGTGTGCGGGCAACCGATATTAATCGCTGGTTGGGCGGCAACACAGCGATTGTACGCACCATGCCAAACACACCCGCCTTATTAGGCAAGGGCGCAACTGGCATGATGGCTAACGAAGCTGTGAGCAATGAGCAAAAGGCATTAGCTGAGCGCATACTCGGTGCAGTCAGTGAGTGTCTGTGGGTAGAAGATGAAAAAATGCTAGATGTCGTTACTGCGCTCTCAGGCAGTGGCCCCGCTTATTTCTTTTTAATGATTGAATCGATGACCAAAGCAGGTGTTGCATTAGGGTTAGATGAAAAAACTGCCGAACAATTAAGCATTCAAACAGCACTTGGTGCTAGCATGATGGCCAGTAACAGCGAAGATTCTGCACATGAACTACGTGCCAAAGTTACCTCACCAAACGGCACTACGCAAGCAGCAATTGAATCATTTCAAGATCAAAACTTTGAAATGTTGGTCTCGCATGCGATGCGAGCTGCGTTTGATCGTGCCAGAGAAATGGGTGTTGAATTAGGCGACGATGACTAACGAATCTGATGGGTTAGTTGTCCAAATAAAAGCATCGAAAATATATTTAGCCATTAGTATTGGTGTTTATTTATTAAGCCTCTTTAGTGCTTGGCATTACTTTTACAATATTTGGCTAAGTCTAGGTATTAGCCTTGCCTTATCTGCATGGCTGGCTAACTTCTTGCCAAAAAACGTATTACTCACGCAGCCTCATTCAATTACCAAAATTGTACTGAATAAAAAGCAAATTACAATAGAAAAAAACAATCAGTCTACTGGGCAATACCCTTGGTTTTATCCGGCATACCAATCTCGATTTTTGGTGATAATTGAGGCCGGAAAAGAATCGGTTGTGGTTTTTAAAGACGCTATAGATTCTCAGTCGCTCTCACAACTTAACCGATACCTTAATGCTAACACCTGAAGACACGCTTAGACTCAATGTTCTGATTTCAACTTGCGTGGCGATTCGAGTTGATGTTTATAAACTGGTGGTAGTTGGTCTCACGGCAGACAAAAGAGAACAAACCATTACACTTAACCCAGACATTGATAGTGGCAAATATATTCAAGCAGTACAAAAACTTTTAGTCAACCAAGTGCTGGGCAGTATGGGTGGCTATCCATCGTACTTAAAGCGTTGGTCGCGAATGGGGCAAGTGAGTTCAAACAATTTAGGGTCGTTATTAAAAATTGGCAATATTGAGGCTGTGGTCGCTGTTGCTAACTCTCAAAATCTAAACGATGAAGTATTGGATTTGGTTTGGTGGTGTGCCACCAATACCGATCAACAAGCAGAAATTGGGCGATTTTTACTCACACGAGACTTTGTAGTTGTGCACCCAGTTGGCAAAGAAATTGCTAATTATTTATTAGAATTCTTGCCTTTTACGGACGACACCACACAACTGATTGATACAACAAATTTATTATTACAGGGCGATTTAATCTCTCAAGAAGCTAAAGATAGATTGTGGAAACAAGGGCAGAGAAAAACTGCATTTTTAGTCGGTTTTATTGAGAGAATGAAAGACAACTTACCGAATAATAGCGGCACAATTGCGTTAGATAAGAGCATTAAAGAGCTAGAATGTGTTAGTAGCGAGCAAGGGCAAATCATGCTAACGACCATTGCACACATCTTGGAGAAGATCAATCAAGAGCATGTTTTGTATCGCACACTAGAGGTATTGGGTGGTTGCTTATCACACCCAATGATCCAACCTCTAGATCAAATTGAAGGCTTACAAAACCAAGCTCAATTGGTGCTAGAAAAACTAGGCCTAGACGATGAAAAAATTAAAGCCAGATTTCTACTGGCTGGTGTTAGTGAACGATTAGCCGTGAGTACAATTTCTGCTCACAGTTTGGCTGGATCAGCCATTCGTAAAAAACTCGTCAATGTGCTTAACCCAATTCAAGACGCCTTAAAACTTTTAACCACGCCTTAATTTTAACTACCCCACAACAGCTGCATATTGGCAATGGCTGCCAAAGATGCCGTCTCTGTTCTGAGTACGCGTGAACCTAGTAACAACGACTGATAGCCTGCTTGAGTGGCTTGGGAAATTTCTGCCTCGCTCAAGCCACCTTCTGGACCAATTAAAATCGTAGCCGTATTCACTACCGCCATATCCAGTAGTGTTTGTTCTGATCGATGATGTAGAACAAAACCGTTAACACTGGACTGCTGTAAAAATTCATCTAAACCAATCGGACTAACCATCTCTGGAATAACTGAACGACCTGATTGTTCGCAAGCACCAATGACAATTTTTTGCCAATGATTTGTGCGCTTAACCAGCTTGTCACCACTAAGTTTAACCACGCAACGTTCGCTCAGAATAGGGATAATTTTATTCACACCAAGTTCGACCGCTTTCTGTATTAAGAAATCCATTTTTTCGCCTTTAGCTACACCTTGTGCCAAAGTGAGCTTAAGCTTTGATTCGGATGGATTAAGGTTCTTACTCAAGAGTTTGACTATGCAGTGTTTATTAGTCTCAAGCACCTCGGCACTGTAATTAAACCCATCACCATTAAACAAGGTAATGCTTTGCCCTTGAGGAAAACGCAACACCTTAAATAAATGATGCGAAGCGTATTCATCTAGCGTCAATTCTTCGCCAATATTCAAAAGGGTATTTTGGTACAAACGAACATGTTTCATGGTATCTTTGTGCGCTACAAATAGTTTACAAAAATGATACATCAAAACAGAAGAAAAGAATTACTAAGCCAACTCGATGACGGTGCCTTGGTTATTATCAGTACCAACCCAGAACAACTGCGTAATGGCGATGTGCATTATCCTTTTCGCCCACACAGTGATTTTTGGTATTT
>QOAH01000129.1 GCA_003978185.1 Candidatus Thioglobus sp. | reverse complement strand
CCTTAGATATCGATTCAGATGGTATTTTGAATGTATCTGCCAAGGATAAAAACACCGGAAAAGAGCAGTCAATCACCATTAAAGCCTCATCAGGTTTAAGCGATGAAGAAGTAGAAAAAATGATCAAGGATGCTGAAGCGCATGCTGAAGATGACAAAAAATTCCAAGAATTAGTCACTACACGCAACATGGCAGATTCACTCATACACTCAACTAAGCAAACATTAGAAGAGCTGAAAGATGAAGTATCTGATGATGAGAAATCAGCCATTGAAACAGCAATCAGTGAACTTGAAGAATCGATTAAAGGTGAAGACAAAGAAGTAATTGACGCTAAAGTACAAACCTTAAGTGAAAAAGCACAACCATTGGCTGAAAGAGCACAGGCTAAAGCTAGTGCAGCTGAAGGCGAGACTGAATCAAGCGATGCGGGTGATGATGTCGTTGATGCGGACTTTGAAGAAGTAAAAGACGATAAGTAACTTATTGGTCAATCATTAACAACTAACCTCCTCTAAATCGTGAGATTTGGAGGAGGTTTTTTAATATAAGGCAAACATGTCACAAAGAGATTACTACGAAGTATTAGGGGTTGATAAGAGCTCAGACGTTAAGCAAATTAAAAAAGCTTACAAACGTTTGGCAATGAAACATCACCCTGATCGTAATGTAGATAACAAAGAAGCGGCTGAAACGAAGTTCAAAGAAATTCAAAAAGCTTATGCTATTTTGTCAGATGAACAAAAACGTCAAGCTTATGATCAGTTTGGCCATGCAGGTGTTGATGGTAATGCTGGTGCTGGTGGATTTGGCGGCGGTGGATTTGGTGATATTTTTGGTGATATTTTTGGTGGTGGTGGCGCAGCCCAACCCGACAACCGTGGATCAGACCTGCGTTACGATTTAGAAATTGATTTAACAGAGGCAGCTGAGGGTGCAACAGTTAAAATTCGCATTCCTAAAAATGAGTCTTGTGATACCTGTTCAGGTACTGGTGCCAAGCCAGGTACGTCGGTAAATACTTGTGGTACTTGTGGTGGCTACGGTCAAGTGCAAATGCAACAAGGCTTCTTTTCAGTGCAACGCCCTTGTCATGATTGTTCTGGCACCGGTCAAAAGATTCAATCCCCTTGCGGCACTTGTCGTGGACAAGGTGTTGTTCGTAAACAAAAAACCTTATCGGTTAAGATCCCTGCAGGTGTTGACACGGGCAACCGTATTCGCCTAACTGGCGAAGGTGAAGCTGGTTTACGCGGTGGTCCGAGTGGTGATTTGTATGTACAAGTACATGTTAAGAAGCACAATATTTTCCAACGAGAAGGTAACGATCTTTACTGTGAAGTGCCAATTGACTTTGCCACAGCGACACTCGGTGGCTCTATCGAAGTACCGACGCTAAGCGGAAAATTAAAGATTAAAGTGCCGGCTGGTACACAAACAGGAAAACTATTCCGTTTACGTGGTAAGGGTGTTACCGCTATTCGAAGCACCACTGCAGGTGATTTACTTTGTCAAGTAAAAATTGAAACACCGGTTAACTTGAGTAAAAAACAACAGCAACTACTGAAAGAATTTTCTGAATCTTGTGGCAAGAAACAACACCCCGAGTCCGACTCCTTCTTTGGTAAAATGAAATCATTTTTTGAATAATTAAACGGGGCTAACTAGTGAAAATCCAACAAATCAAGGCAAGAGAGGTTCTAGACTCACGAGGCAATCCAACCGTTGAAGCCGATGTTATTTTAGACAATGGCATTATGGGCAGTGCCATGGTACCATCTGGTGCTTCAACCGGTCAACGCGAAGCACTCGAATTACGTGATGGCGATAAATCTCGCTATTTAGGCAAAGGTGTCTTAAAAGCCGTTGAATTTATTAACACTGAAATTAATCAAGCCTTAGCGGGTTTTGATATTGACAACCTATCTATTATTGACCAAGCAATGATCGATCTTGATGGTACTGAGACTAAATCAAGGCTCGGCGCCAATGCAATATTAGCTGTGTCTCTTGCCTCAGCACACGCCAACGCTAATGCTAAAAACTTGCCTTTATACAGCTCGCTAGAGGTTGAAGGTGATTTTAAACTACCAGTACCAATGATGAATATTATCAACGGTGGTGAGCATGCTAACAACAGTGTTGATATTCAAGAATTTATGATTATTCCGGCTGGCGCACCTAGCTTTAAAGAAGCGTTGCGTTATGGTGCAGAAGTTTTTCACCATTTAAAATCGGTACTAGAGGCACAAGGCATGAATACAGCAGTGGGTGATGAAGGTGGCTTTGCGCCAGATTTAGCCTCGAATGAAGATGCGATTAAAGTGATTTTAGAAGCAATTAAAAATGCTGGATATGAGGCTGGTAAAGATATCTTTATTGGTATTGATGCAGCCAGCTCTGAATTTTACAAAGATGGCAAATACAACCTTGTCTCTGAAAACAGATCACTAACCTCGGAAGAGTTTGTTGATTATCTTGCTAACTGGGTGGATAACTATCCAATTATTTCTATTGAAGATGGCATGGATGAGAACGACTGGGATGGTTGGGATTTACTCACCAAAAAAGTTGGTGATAAGGTCCAACTGGTTGGTGATGATTTATTTGTGACCAATAGCAAAATTCTTAAACAAGGTGTTGATAATAATATTGCTAACTCAATCTTGATTAAAGTGAATCAAATCGGCACACTAACTGAAACATTTGCCGCCATGAAAATGGCTGCAGAAGCGGGTTATACAGCTGTTATGTCGCACCGTTCTGGTGAAACTGAAGACACAACCATTGCTGATTTAGCGGTAGCAACGGGCTGTGGTCAAATTAAAACAGGCTCTTTATCACGATCAGATCGTTTAGCAAAATACAATCGTTTACTTCGCATTGAAGAGGAATTAGGCGCTAAAGCGATTTATCCTGGACTTGATGCTTTCAATCATTTGAATTAAACTAATCAGTAATTAATTCAACTCTTACAATTTATTGGAAACACTATCGACCTTTTGGCTAGGCACCATCCTTTTAGGATTAATCTTAGCTTCTGCTTTTTTCTCTAGCAGCGAAACCTCAATGATGGCGATCAATCGTTATCGTCTAAAAGCGCTGAGTAATCAAAACAATACGCAAGCCAAACGCACCGAAAGATTGCTGGGTGATCTTGACCATCTGATTGGCACCATTTTATTGGGCAACAATTTTGTTAATATCTTTGCCTCATCCATTGCCACTATATTGGCCATTAAACTTTGGGGCGAGGGTTCGATTGTATATGCATCGATACTACTAACTTTTGTAATTTTAATTTTTGCAGAAACCACACCTAAAACCTTTGCCGCTAAAAATCCAGAAAAAGTAGCGCTTCCCGCTTCAATCATCATCAGTGGTTTAATTACACTTTTCAAGCCTTTCGTTTGGTTAATTGCAAAACTCTCGAGTTTTATTCTAAAACTACTCGGCGTTAAAAACGAAGCCCAAACTAATAGTGTGAGTTCAGAAGAACTTAAAATGGTGGTCAATGATGCTAAGCCAGTGATCGCCTCTAATTATCAAAAAATGCTACTCAATATTATTGACTTAGAAAAAGTCAAAGTAGAGGATATTATGATTCCTCGTCATGAACTTATTAGTGTTGATATTAACAATCACAGTGAAATCCTTTCTCAACTAGAGCGTATTCAACACACACGACTGTTAACCTTTGACGGATCACCTGATAATATTACTGGCGTACTACATATGCGTGATGTGGTTAATCTATACGCCAAAGGTGAGTTTAGTATGGAAACAGTGCTGCAATTAGTGCGTAAACCTTACTTTGTACCCGAGGGCACTTCTTTAGCGCACCAATTGGCGCACTTCCAAACAAAAAAAAGGCGTCTTGGTCTAGTGGTTGACGAATATGGGGAAGTGAGAGGTTTGGTAGTTTTAGAAGATATTTTAGAAGAGATTGTTGGTCAATTTACTTCTAATCAAAATGAAACTATTGAAGAAGTAATTCAACAAAAAGATGGAAGTTATTTAATCGATCCTAGAATCAGTATTCGTGAGCTCAACACTTTATTAAAAATCAAACTATCAGTTGCTAAAGCAAAAACACTTAACGGACTTATTTTAGAAACCTTACAAAGTATTCCAAAACGCGATATCAGTTTAAAAGTAGATAATATATTGATTGAAATTATGCAGATTTCAAACCAAACTATTAAATTGGTCAAGTTAACAAAATTAGATTAGCGCCTGACCCATTTGAACCACTTCTAATTCGTTCAAATTAAACGGATTATCTTGATTAGGTGATAGCATAATAATAGTTGAGCCCATATTGAATCGACCCAGCTCTTCACCTTTCTTTAAAGTAATATTTTGATCTTGATAATCAAAGTGCTGCACTTGTTTTTTATACGGAGGATTGATCTGACCGTGCCAAATCGTTTGCATAGAGCCTACAAAAATAGCACCGACTAAGACGAAGGCGCAAAGGCCAAATTCCGTCTCAAAATAACATACCACTCGCTCATTTCGAGCAAATAAATTATCAACATTTTGCGCTGTTTGTTGATTGACTGAAAATAAATCACCAGGGATATAATCCATTGAAACCAGCTTGGCATCATAAGGCATATGAATACGATGATAATCTTTAGGCGAAAGGTAAATCGTGGTAAAAAATCCATCGGTAAATTCAGGTGATCTTGCATCATTACCGAGTAATTGATCAACACTATAATCACGGCCTTTTGCCTGCAAAATTTGCGTGTTGTTGATTTTCCCTACTTGGGAAACAACACCATCTACCGGGCAAATGATAGTGCTCTTAGCAATGGGTCTAGCATCTGATTTGAGTGAACGCGTAAAGAAATCATTAAAGTGTGTATAGTCTTCTACTCGTTCGCGATTTGCTTCAGATAAATCAACTTGATAAGCCTTAACAAACCAATGGGTAAAGGTATTTTTTAACCAAGTGTTTTCAATCCTGGCAAAACGAAACATTAGCTTCGATAGCCAATGTTGCGGTAATAAGTATTGCAGCCAAACCATTAACTAAGCTTGCTTTGAATGAAAGACAAAGCCTCTTCAAATTTAACTTCGATTTTTTCTGCATTATTTCTAGCTTTATACTCAATATTACCGTTATCAGCATGAGTGTCACTCAGTACCATTCGATGTGGAATACCTAAAAGCTCACTGTCAGCAAACATAATACCAGCGCGTTCTTTACGATCATCAAGCAGCACTTCAATACCAGCTTCTGAACACTGTTGATATAAGTCATCTGCTAAGGCTTTAACACGGGTGGATTTGTTGTAATTAATCGGCACAATCACCAGTTGAAATGGTGCAATGCTCTCAGGAAAAATAATACCTCGATCATCATAATTTTGCTCGATCGAAGCCGCAATCACACGTGTTACGCCAATACCATAACAGCCCATCGTGGTAGTAACAGCCTTACCACTCTCGCCAATTACATTGGCTTTCATCGCCTCAGAGTATTTAGTGCCGAGTTGAAAAATATGTCCCACTTCAATACCGCGCTTGATCACCAACTTGCCTTTACCATCTGGTGAGTCATCGCCTTCTACCGCATTACGTAAATCAGCCTCACTAAACTCAACGTCCTGCCAATTCACACCCGTTAAATGATGATCCCACTCACTAGCACCACAAACAAAATCACACAACACAGCAGCAGAATAATCAACAATCAAATCAATACTTAGACCTTTAACACCAATAAAGCCTTTCTTTAAATCAAGAGATTTAATCTCGTCATCACTCGCCAATTCAAATTCACCAAATAAATGATGTGCTTTGGTTTCGTTAAGCGCATGATCACCACGAAGGGCTAATGCTTTAAAGCCATTCTTGGTTTTAATAATTAAAGTTTTAATACATTGAGATTGGTCAATATTTAAAAAATCAGCTACCGCTTCAATGCTGGTTTTCTTCTTGGTGAGCACTTGCTCTTCAGTTGCTTGTGCTTGACAAGTTACCTCTTGCTTGGAAAAGGCTACTTTCTCAATATTGGCTGCATAGTCTGATCCATCTGAAAAACAAATCGCATCTTCACCGCTGTCTGCTAGTACATGAAACTCATGAGAGCTATCGCCACCAATCGAGCCAGAATCTGCCAATACAGGGCGATAATCCAAACCTAGACGATCAAAGATATTGCAGTAAGTTTGATGCATTAATTCATAAGTCTGCTGTAAAGAGTCTTGGTCCAGATGGAATGAATAAGAATCTTTCATGATAAACTCACGTGAGCGCATCACCCCAAAACGCGGGCGTATTTCATCGCGGAATTTGGTCTGAATTTGATAAAAATTCATTGGTAATTGCTTATAACTACGTAAATACTGAGCAGCCAAAGTAGTGATCACCTCTTCATGTGTTGGACCTAAGCAAAACTCACGACCATGCCTATCTTTAAAGCGTAACAATTCAGGTCCGTACTGATCCCAACGACCAGATGCTTGCCAAAGTTCTGCCGGCTGGGCAACAGGCATTAACACTTCTTGCGCACCCGCCTTATCCATCTCTTGTCGAATAATCGCCTCAACTTTTTTCAAAACCCTAACACCCATTGGTAAATATGAATATAAGCCAGAAGCTAGTTTAGAAATTAACCCAGCACGAATCATTAATTGATGAGAAATCACTTGAGCATCATTCGGCGCTTCTTTTTGAGTCGGAATTAAAAGGTTGGTGGTTTTCATATAAAATGAAGGTAGATTTTTAAATAATTATTCTGATTTTACCCGAGACCCTTGTATAAATAACGATTATGATTGACATTCAAACTTTATTAATTTGGGCAATCCCAGTGCTGTTTGCCATTACCGTGCATGAAACTGCACACGGTTGGGTAGCGAGCAAACTTGGTGATCATTCGGCACGAATGATGGGGCGTTTAACCCTTAATCCTATCAAGCATATTGACCCAGTTGGCACTATCTTAGTGCCTGCATTTTTATACTTTACTTCAGGCTTTATTTTTGGTTGGGCCAAGCCTGTACCTGTTAATTTTAACGCGCTCAGATCACCTAAACAAGACATGCTTTGGGTGGCTATCGCA
Source organism: Candidatus Thioglobus sp. (assembly GCA_003978185.1). The sequence goes on along the minus strand of QOAH01000129.1, from coordinate 2,614 downwards.
GGGCCAGTCTCTAACTTTTTAATGGCTGGCCTATGGCTACTTACCATCTTGGTAGCCTTTAATATCAATTCTCAATTTTTGATCGATATGGGGCAAGTCGGTGTTCAGATTAATTTGGTATTGGCTGTTTTAAACTTACTACCCCTGCCGCCACTTGATGGTGGACGCGTGGTTAGTTCTTTACTACCAGGTAGACTGGCTTATCAGTACGATCAGTTAGAACCTTACGGCTTGTATATTTTATTAGGTTTGTTATTTTTAGGTGTGTTTCAATCGATTGTCTTTCCGATTGTAAAATTAATCCAAACCTTTATGTTTAGCTTGGTTGGACTTATTTAAGTTTAGTCCTTAGCATTTCATTGAGTAATTTAGGATTGGCTTTACCTTGTGTTGCTTTCATGGCTTGACCCACAAAGAAGCCTAAGATTTTTTCATTGCCTGATTTAAACTGCTCTACTTGTGGGGCATTATTAGCAATAATTTCATCAACAATTGCCTCGATTGCGCTAGTATCACTCATCTGCTTTAAGCCTTTGGCTTCGATAATCTCATCAGCACTGCCTTCGCCATCCCACATGGCTTTAAATACATCTTTGGCAATTTTTCCAGAAATGGTGTCATCGCCAATACGACTCACCAATAAAGATAAATCATCGGCGGCAATTGGTGCATCTAGTAATTCAAGTTGGTGCTTGTTAAGGGATGCACTCAATTCACCCATAATCCAATTGGCACATAATTTGACATGATCAGTATTATTAACAATCATTTTCTCAAAATAATCTGCCATTGGTTTTTGTGAAGTTAAGACGTCAGCATCATATTCATTCAAACCAAATTCAGTGATAAATCTGGCTTTCTTCTCTTGCGGTAACTCAGGTAATTCTTGTTTTATTTGCGCCATTAATTCATCAGAGATCTCTACCGGAAGTAAATCTGGATCAGGGAAATAACGATAATCATTCGCTTCTTCCTTTGAACGCATAGAGCGTGTTTCATGCTTAACTGCATCATAAAGTCGCGTTTCTTGCGCCACTTTGCCACCCTCTTCAAGAATATCTTGCTGACGTTCTACTTCTAAATTAATCGCACGCTCTAAAAACTTAAATGAGTTAATGTTTTTAAGCTCAGCGCGTGTGCCTAATTCTTCTTGACCCATAGGGCGAATAGAAACATTAGCGTCACAACGGAAAGAGCCTTCTTGCATATTACCATCACAAATTTCTAAATACTGCACTAAGGCATGAATTTTTTTAGCATAAGCCACCGCCTCTTTGGCGCTACGCATATCGGGATCTGAGACGATTTCAAGTAAAGGTGTACCAGCGCGATTAAGATCAACCGCGGTAAAATCATCATACAAATCATGAATTGACTTACCTGCATCTTCTTCTAAATGTGCGCGAGTAATACCAACCACTTTAGTGGTATTACCTAGTGTAATTTCGATTTCTCCCTCGCCAACAATCGGCCAATCGAGCTGAGAGATTTGATAACCTTTCGGTAAATCAGGATAAAAATAATTTTTACGATCAAATACGTTACGCTGGTTAATGTGTGCACCTACCGCTAAGCCAAATTTAACCGCCTTACTGACGACTTCTTTGTTTAAAACTGGCAATACGCCTGGCAAGCCCAAATCTACCGCACAAGCCTGTGAATTTGGCTCGGCACCATATTGGGTTGCTGCCGCTGAAAAAATCTTAGATTTTGTATTTAATTGAGCATGAATTTCAAGGCCAATGACTGTTTCCCATTCCATCTTATGACTCCTGTGGCATTTGTGTGTGCCAATCAGTTTGTTGCTGGAATTGGTGAGCAATGTTTAATAACTTAGACTCAGACCAATAATTACCAATCAGTTGCAAGCCCACAGGCAGTTTCTGTGCAAAACCCGCAGGAATGCTCATACCCGGTAAACCAGCCAAGTTTGCACTTAAAGTGTAAATATCGGCTAAGTACATTGACACTGGATCTTTGACTGAGCCCAAATCAAAGGCCGTTGTTGGTGAAACAGGGCCCATAATTACATCAACCTCTTTAAAGACTTTTTTAAAATCTTCACTAATAAGGTGTCTGGTTTTCTGTGCTTTGAGATAGTAAGCATCATAATAACCTGCTGACAATGCATATGCACCAATCATAATTCGGCGTTTGACTTCTTCGCCAAAACCTTCTGTGCGTGAACGTAAGTACAAATCTTCTAAATCTTTTGGATCTTCACAACGGTAACCATAACGTACACCATCCAAACGTGAAAGATTTGATGAACACTCACATGGTGCAACAATATAATAAGTCGGAATAGCGTAAGCTGAATTTGGCAGTGACACCTCTTTAACAGTTGCACCCATGGCTTCGAATTCTTTCACAGCAGCCATTACTTGAGAGGCGACTTCATCATCCAACCCCTCTGAGAAAAACTCTTTTGGCAAGCCAATGGTTAAGCCTTTAATCGAATCATTTAACGATGCAGTGTAATCTTCCACATCGCGCTGCGCACTGGTTGAATCTTTTTCATCAAAACCAGCCATCACATTTAATACAAGCGCCGCATCTTCGGCTGTTTGCGTCATGGGACCTGCTTGATCAAGGCTTGAAGCGTAAGCGATCA
>QOAH01000017.1 GCA_003978185.1 Candidatus Thioglobus sp. | reverse complement strand
GGTGCTGATGCAAGTGTGTTATTCCATTCAATGCAAAAATTTAAGCAGATAGCAGATGAAATATTATTACATTGCGGGCATGATTATGGCTCGCAGATCACCACCACTATGGCTGATCAAAAATCAGGTAATCCATTTTTAATGATTGACAATGAAGATGATTTTGTACGTTATCGTAATCATATTCATGATGGTTCACGTACTTACCCAATGCAGCCAGTGAGCCAACAAGCCCTTGACGCCCTGTTATGATTGGCTTTTTTGGCGGATCGTTTGATCCTGTTCATTTTGGTCATTTAAAAAATGTAGTTTCACTAAAAGACACACTTAATTTATCTAAGCTATTTTTAATGCCTTGTGCAGCGCCTGTACACAAAAATGGGCTTAACTTTTCTAACGATCAGCGACTTGAAATGTTGCAATTAGCGACTCAAGAATTTAACGAACTGTCAATTGATTTGCGCGAAATTAACCGAGACAGCGCCTCTTATACTATTGAATCTTTGATTGATATTAATCACGAATATCCAGACACACCTATTTGTTTAATTATTGGTATGGATAGCTTTATCAACTTACCTACTTGGAAAAATTACCAAGACTTTCACCAATATGTGCACCTTATAGTGATTGCACGACCTAATTATCAAGCGCCAAGTACGTCTTATTCATTTACACTTACCCAGTCTGTGGCTGAACTGCACGATCAAACCTCAGGTTTACTGTATTTTTCCAATACTGAACTGCTTGATATTTCTTCTAGCGATATTCAAGGTAAAATAAATACACAACAAAGTTTGTCTGGCCTATTGCCAGAGTCCATTATTAACTACCTACAACACTTATGAAATTAGAAGAACAACTCAAAGTCGTTACTGACACTATTGAAGAATTAAAAGGCGAAGATATTATTACCTTAAAGGTATTAAAGCAAAGCGCTGATATCGAGGCTATCGTTGTCACCACAGGGCGATCCATACAGCATGTACGCGGTATTGCCAACAACATTAAGATTGAAGCTAAACGCTTAGGCATGAAAGTTGTCGGCATTGAAGGCACAGAAACAGGCCATTGGGTACTGGTTGATTTAGCTGAAGTGGTTGTGCACGTGATGACAGAAAAAACTCGAGAATTCTACAAGCTAGAAAGGCTTTGGTCTGGTTCTGAGAGTTCTGAAGACTAATTTAGATGAAAATCAAATTGATTGCGATTGGGAAAAAAATGCCCGAATGGATACAATCAGGCATCAATCATTATCAAAAGCAATTACCTGCCTCACTTAACTTTGAATTAATTACGCTTGAAGCGCAAAAACGCAAAGGTAAAAATATCGAGCAAATTAAAACTTTAGAAGGCGAGTTACTAATAAAGGCCACACAAGGGATGAACTTAGTCATTGCCTTTGACGAAAAGGGCAAACAACACACCACCAAAGACATTGCCAAAAATATGGAAAATTGGCAGCTAAATGGTGACAATATAGCCTTGTTAATTGGTGGTGCAGACGGGCTATCTTCCGCCTGTAAACAGCATGCCAATCAACTGTGGGGCTTATCAAATTTAACCTTGCCGCACTCCATGGCGCGCTTACTAGCCGTTGAGCAAATTTACCGTGCGCATTCATTATTGACCAATCATCCATACCATAGGGAATAACCATGAAATTAGAACTCATTAGCTTTAAACTCTGCCCGTTTGTACAACGTGCTATCATCATCTTAAAAAGACAAAAGATTGATTACGATATTACTTTTATCAATCCAATGGATCCGCCCGATTGGTTTAAAGCCATCTCACCAACAGGTCAGGTGCCCTTATTAAAAGCTGATGATGAAGTGATTTTTGAATCAAGTGTGATTAGTGAGTTTGCCAATGACATTAGTGAAAATGATTTACACCCAATTGATGCAATACAAAAAGCTAAGAACCGCGCTTGGATAGAGTTCTCATCCAAAATGTTTGATGACTTATTTAATCTTGTAACTGGCGATAAAGAAACTTACGCTAAAGCCAAAGAATCATTATTTTCAAAGTTTGCTAAAGTTGAAGCAGTCAAAGGTACAGGTACTTTCTTTAATGGTGCTGATTTTGCTATGATTGATGCAGCCTTCGCGCCTATCTTTATGCGCTTATCGTGGATAAATGAATTTACTGATAATGCCTTATCATTCAATGAATTTAGTAACCTCAGCGCTTGGAGCGAGGCAATCTTAGCAGTTGATGAAGTTAAGGGTTCGGTATCTGAAGGAATAGATGATGTTTATTATTCTAATATCGAAGCACGTGAAGGTTATCTATCTACTTTACTGGTTGATGAATAGTCGTTTACAAAATCGCTAAAACATTTTCAGGTGGTCGCCCAATAGCAATGCCTTTATCAGTTTTGACAATCGGGCGTTCAATTAAAATTGGATTATCAACCATCGCTTGAATAAGCTGATCTTCGCTGAGTGACTCATCATCTAAATTGTTTTCTTTATAAGGCGCTTCAAATGTGCGCATCAAAGAGCGTGGATCCATCTTAAGCTCGTCTAACAAACCTTTCAATTCTGCGACACTCGGCGTATCTTCAAGATATTTAATTACTTCGAAGTCTAGGCCTTTTTCTTCTAAAATAGCTAACGTTAGTCTAGATTTTGTACATCTTGGATTATGGTAAATTTTTACACTCATTATTAAAAACTGATTATGAAAAAAATTCTAATTATACTCGCACTTTTTTTGCCATTAACAACGACACAAGCAATTACCATTGACGAAATTGTCGCCAAAGCTTCAAAAATGTGGCAAGATGAAAAATCAACAAAACTACCTGATTTTTCAGTAGTTGATTTGAACGGTAATACGCACACTAACAAGACTGTTGAAGGTAAATTTTTAGTAGTAAATTTTTGGGCTACCTGGTGCCCACCTTGTCTAAAAGAAATCCCTGCCTTTGTTGAATTTTATGAAAAACACGCCGATAAGGTGCAAATATTAGGGCTGGATTATGAGGGAGCAGACAAATCTACAATTGTCGAATTCACTGACACTTACATGGTGAACTATCCGATAATTTTATTCGACGATATCAACAGTAAAGAGTTTAAGAAATTTGGCGAAGTACTTGGTATGCCAACCACTTACATCTACAGCCCAAAAGGCAAATTGATAGATTTTCGCATGGGTGAAATGAATATTGCCGATCTAGAGAAAGCCATTCTTTAAACCCAAGTTTTAGCAGCTAAATTTTCATCTCGTACCAACTTAGGCACCAGATAACCACTTAGATTTTTCTTTAAGCCTTGATGTAGCTGAATTGCACGCTTATCACTGATTAAAAAATGCTCTGCACCACTTACCTTATCTAGCATGTGTAGATAATACGGCAATATGCCCAGATCAAACAAACGTAGTGAAAGCTCACTCAATACTGATATCGAGTCATTCACGCCCTTTAACAAAACTGACTGATTTAACAGGGTTATTTTTACTAGTTTTTGTATTGCATTAGCAAATTCATTTGATAACTCATTAACATGATTGGCGTGTAACACTATCACCACATTAAGCTTAGTATTGTTCAGCACACCAACCAGATGGTCTGTTATTCTACTTGGTGTGACAACCATGCTACGCGAATGAATACGCAAAGTTTTAATATGATCAATGCACTGAATTTTATCGATCAAGTCTTGTAGTTTTTCATCACTCAAACTTAGCGGGTCGCCACCACTGAGTATGACCTCATCAATTAATCGGTGAGAACGAATATAGTCCTCAATCGCCAACCAATTGCTAATCGCATCATGGCCGCTATAATCAAAATTTTGTCGGAAACAATATTGACAATGAATGGCACAAACCCTTGATGTGATCAATAAAACACGATTAGGATATTTGTGAATTAAGCCTGCGACGGGTGCATTGTCTTCATCGCCCAATGGGGATAAACTAAACTCTGGTTGGCTTTGTGTATTCTTAGAGGGGGTAACTTGTTTTAATAAAGGGTCATCTGGATTATTCTTATCAATCAGATTGGCAAATTCTAAAGGGATTTTGATTGGGAAGTGCCGGTCTTCAAACTGATCACTTTGAAAAAAATCATTACAACTGCTTGCCCCTTTTAAGGTATTTCTTGCGTTATGTTGCCAGCTGCTTTGCATAATGATTGATGCATTAAAAAGCCCCGTAAACGGGGCTTTTTAAGTCATTCTTAATGAATGTAATTAACAGAAGTTTGCAAAGTTTGCGTCTGTTTGCTCTTTACCATCTTCGAAGCCAGATTCCCACTCGTCAGTAATTCTTTGCTCCTCAAGTTCAGGATTATTTAAGAAACCTGCAACCCAACCTTGAATATAGTTGTCATTTACGCCCATTTCTTCCATTTTTTTAACGCCATCGTAGTAAGTCATTTCTGATACTCCTTAATTTTTACAGTAATAATGTTTATAATTTTGTAATCTCAAAACAGGTCAAAGAACAACTTGATATAAGAGAAAGATAATATTATAACCATTTAAAACTATCAATCAAGAAAAAATCATGAATTTATCTGAAATTACCGACGGACTTAACGACAAACAAAACCAATCAGTTACTTTAGATGATACACAAAACGCCTTAATATTAGCGGGTGCCGGCAGTGGGAAAACTCGAGTTTTAACACACCGAATTGCTTATTTAGTCACGCAGAAGAATAGGCATATTGACGCTATCCTGGCAGTAACCTTTACCAATAAGGCCGCTAAGGAAATGCGTGAACGCCTTGAGATGTTACTCAGACGCCCGATTAGAAGCATGTGGGTGGGCACTTTTCATGGGCTAGCGCATCGATTATTACGCGCCCACCCTCTTGAGGCCAACTTAAGCACACAATTTCAAATTCTTGACCAGCAAGACCAGTTTCGTATTGTTAAGCGCCTGATGAAAGAAAATCAAATCGATGAATCAAAATATCCAGTTAGAAAGATTCAATGGTTTATCAACCAGCAAAAAGACGAAGGAATTCGTCCTGGTGATATCGATGCTGGGTATAACTATTTTGTTAAGCAAAGTATCAAAGTATTTGAGCTGTATGAGGTGCACTGTAAAGCCAATGAACTGATTGATTTTGCCGAACTTTTAGTGCGTAGTTATGAGTTACTAAAAAACAATGCTGAATTGCTTGCACACTATCAAAATCGTTTTGAACATATCTTGGTTGATGAGTTTCAAGATACCAATACCATTCAGTACAAATGGATCAAATTACTCTCATCAGGCAAAAATCAAATATTTTGTGTGGGTGATGATGACCAATCAATCTACGGCTGGCGTGGTGCAAAGATTGAAAATATTCAAAAATTAGAATCTGATTTTCACCCTATTCAAACCATTCGACTTGAGCAAAATTACCGATCTACAGGTAACATTCTAGGTGCATCTAACGCGCTAATTGCCAATAATTCTAATCGCCTAGGAAAGTCATTGTGGACTGACTCTGGCAACGGTGATTTAATTGATATCTATGAAGCACGTACAGAAACCGATGAAGCGGACTATGTTGTTAGCGCTATTCAAAAATACATTGATGATGGCGCATCAGCCAGCGAATGTGCTATTTTGTATCGTTCAAATGCGCAGTCTAGAGGCTTTGAAGAACGGTTGATTAAGTACAATATTCCCTATGTGATTTACGGCGGTCTTCGATTTTTTGAACGTGCTGAAATTAAAGATGCACTGTGTTACTTACGCCTAATAGAAAGCACGGCTGATAATGTTGCTTTTGAGCGTGTGGTCAACTTCCCGACTCGTGGTATTGGTAACGCTACTATTGAAAAAGTGAGAGAATTTTCGCGTGATAATCACACCACCCTCTTTCAGGCGGCAATTGAAATATCACCTTCATTGCCGACTCGTGCAAGTAATGCACTCATCGGATTTACGCAACTGATTGAACAAATGTGTGATGATGCCAAACACCTTGAGTTAAGTGAAAAAGTTGCTCACTTAATTAAAGCTTCTGGCTTAATCGAACATTATTCAAATGATAAAACTGACAAGGCTGGCAGTAAAAAAGCAAACCTGGAAGAGCTCATTGCAGCAGCCAAGCAATACGCTCATGATCAAGACTCTGATATGAGTGAAGTGGTTGGCTTTATCTCATTAGCCTCATTAGACTCTAGTGGCGATACTAATGCACCTATCAATCAAAACGTGCAATTAATGACCATTCATTCCGCCAAAGGCTTGGAATTTCCCAATGTTTTTTTAACTGGCATGGAAGAAGACTTGTTTCCTTCTAGACAAAGTAAAGACGAGCCACACTTAATGGATGAAGAAAGAAGATTGTGCTACGTGGGCATGACCCGTGCCATGAAAAAACTCAGTCTATCTTTTGCAATTAAACGCTTTTTACATGGGCAATCTTTATACGCCTACCCCTCTCGATTCTTAGATGAAATCCCGAGCGAGTACACCAATTCAGTTAAACAAAAATTTGGCGCAACCATGCAAAATTATCAAGAGGATGATATCTTTAATCAAGATATCGAGCCTGAAGGACAAGGTCGACTATCGATTGGTGTGACGGTTAGGCATGCCAAATTTGGCTTTGGTACGGTACTTAACTTTGAAGGTGATGGTGACTCAGCCCGCATTCAGATCAAGTTCAAATCTGCTGGCACTAAGTGGTTGATTAGCTCATACGCTAACCTGGAGTATGTTTAATTTAAAGTCTTTTTAAGATCATCAACTGAGAAGCTTTGTACGGTTTGCTCATCGGTATAAACCGGCTTCATTTTAGTATGTGTACCTGACTCTTTTTCAATCGCTGTTTGTCTAGAAATAACGATATCTAAACAATCGGTGATCATCTTTTGTGTGCCTTCTGTTAATGGGTGACGTAAGCCCGGCTTAGTCATGGTGTCTTTTGCAACAGCAATTAGGGTTTTTCTAACCGCGCTTAATAAACGAATTTCAAAATTTGGTTTGTTGTCTGTACTCATAATAATGATTGTATATTTTGTCGATGATTGTTATGCGCTATTTTATCAAGATTAAAAGGTTTAATCCCTTTCATTAAGTGTAGTTTCTCACACTTAGGCCAATCAAGGTCGATCACTTGCTCTACCAATTCTGGGTGATTACAGATTAAGGCCATGTCACAGCCACTGTCTAACGATACCTGTACACGCTCGGTAATATCCTTAATAAAATGCGCACCTTGCATGGATAAATCATCACTAAACACCACACCGGCAAAACCGAGCTGCGATTGCAAAATGTCTTTAATCCATTTTGATGAGAACCCTGCTGGCTTGTCATCAACTTGAGAATACACCACATGTGCAGGCATAACAGCATCTAAACCCTGATTAATCAAGCCTTTAAAACTGAGAATATCTTGTCTAATTTCATTCATTGAGCGTTCGTCAATTGGTAAATCTAGATGTGAATCAAGTGCCACATGGCCATGCCCAGGGAAGTGCTTACCTACACACTTCATACCTGCCTCGTGCATGCCATCAATCAAAGCACCGGCTAATTTCACCACCGCTTCAGGGTTAGAATGGAACGACCTATCGCCAATCACCGAAGAATAGCCGTAATCTAAATCTAGTACCGGTGCAAAAGAAAAATCGACACCAATATCTAATAACTCTGCCGCTAAAACCCAGCCACAAGAAAAAGCTTGCTCTAGGGCTAATTCAGGATCTTGATCATAGGCTTCGCCCAATTTTGCCATGGCTGGAAGATGGGTAAAACCGGCTTTAAAACGCTGCACTCTGCCGCCTTCGTGATCTACTGAAATCAGCATATTTTGATTAATCAAACGGATTGATTTGATTAGCTCCTTAACTTGATCGATACTCTCAAAATTACGCGTGAATAAAATCACACCGCCTATGCTCGGCTTAGATAATCGGTTTTTTTCTTCTTGTGTCAGTATCAAGCCTGATACGTCCATCATGATTGGGCCTAGTGTCATAATTTAATCAATATAAGGTTTAATTTTGTACACCAGCCATAACACTGGAATACCAATTAGTGTGGTAATCACAAAGAATTCACTATAGCCAAATTGTTCAACTAGGGTGCCTGAGTAACCACCAAATATTTTAGGCAGCAAGGTCATGAGTGATGAGAAAATTGCATATTGTACTGCAGTGAATTGAATGTTAGTGAGGCTCGATAAAAAGGCAATAAAGGCAGTCGTTGCAATGCCGGCAGACAAATTGTCCATAGCAATAGTGACATACAACCAAGTAATATCATGACCCACATTTGCCAGCACTATAAACAAAAGATTGGTTAGCGCTGAAAGTAACGCACCTAAAAATAACACTTTAAATACGCCAATTCTAATGGCTAAGATGCCGCCTAAAAAGCCACCAGCAAGGGTCATAAATAAGCCAAAGGTTTTAGAAATTGTCGCGATTTCAACTTTAGTGAAACCCATATCTTGATAAAAAATATTAGCCATCACACCGAGTACAATATCACTCACACGATACAAGCCAATCACAGCTAGCAACAATATAGCCACGCTCATGCCGTAGCGGTTAAAGAAGTCTTTAACCGGATCAACATACGTATTATTGACCATGGATCGATTAACGATGTTGAATGCGATTAATGCCCTAGCTGCAATATAAGCACCTAAAAGCGCTATCATCATACGAACTGTGCCAACAATAAAACCAGCAAGATGCTTGTTGGAAAAAACCTCTATTAAAACTTCTTTAGCGTCTTTGACCAGACCGGCTGTTGCGTTAAAGGTCAAGATAAAGGCCACAACAATTGATAAAAATAATAAGAAGAATCGGGCGTAATCAGTTGTACTGTATTCAGCCTCATGTCTCTTGGTGTCGGGCTCACTAATAATCAGTGTGGTCGCCACACCGATCAACATCACCGCCGCCATAATCATGTAAGTGCCTGACCAGGCATCGTAACTATAGAGCGCTTTAGTTGAGCCTAAATAGCTAGCGACAAACAAACCACCGGCACCCGCGACCAACATACCAATACGATAGCCAGCAATATAGGTTGCTGAGAGCATCGATTGCATGTCTTTATCGGCTGACTCAATACGATAGGCATCAATCACAATATCTTGTGTAGCTGATGAAAACCCTAATAACACCGCGCCATAAGCCATAACGGTTAAGCCATCAATGCCAGCTTTTGGATCAACCGATGCCATCAACAAAATAGCACCCATAATTGCCAACTGTGAAACCAACATCCAGGCACGGCGGCGACCCAATGTTTTGGTTAAAACTGGCAAAGGCAGCCGGTCAACCAGTGGCGCCCACACAAACTTAAATGAATAACCTAGCGCTGCCCAAGAAAAATAAGTAATGGTTGATTTGGCAACGCCCGCCTCATTGAGCCAAAGCCCTAGCGTAGAAAAAATAAGCAAGATTGGTACACCGGCTGAAAAGCCCAGGAACAACATAGTCATCACCCGTGGGTGAACGAACAATTTAATACTATCTAGATAACTGACTAACACTGATTCCAAGGCATGCCATCATGGCGCCAGCCATTCACATTGCCACGCTGATCGTGTTCGTCAAGATCACCTTCAAAGCCACTCACTACATGAGCAACATCGGTAAATCCATTGTCAACCAAACAACGGCCCGCATCATCAGAACGATAACCACTACGACAAATTAGAATAATTTCAGTATCTAATACTTGCTCACGTTTACCAATAAAACGCTTGATTGCGGCAATAAAATCATCTGGATGTGGCTCCCAATCAGG
>QOAH01000070.1 GCA_003978185.1 Candidatus Thioglobus sp. | reverse complement strand
ATACCGTTAGTAACTTGTTGCAGGATAACGGATTGATCTCCATCAGCAACTGAGGAGTCGATCTCAACACCACGATTGATTGGCCCTGGATGCATAACAAGGGCATCTGATTTTGCTAGTGCTAGGCGTTCAGCCGTTAGTCCAAAATTATCAAAGTATTCCTGTTCGTTAGGAATGTCAGCCTCTAACATGCGTTCTTTTTGTAGACGCAGCACTATGACCACATCGCAATCTATTAAACCAGCTTGAATATCATCCATACATTTAACCGAAGCACAATATTCAGGGTCGTACTGTAGCCCTATTGGTGCAATCAGACGGATATCCTTTGTGCCTAAGGTTTTTAGTGCTTGAATATCTGAGTGTGCTACACGTGAGTGGACAATATCGCCGATAATAGCTACCGATAAATCCTCAAAGCTTTGTTTATGTTGACGAATAGTGAGCATATCCAGCAATGCTTGAGTTGGGTGGGCATTAATACCATCACCTGCATTGAGAATAGCAACCCCTTGTAAATTTTCAGCAACGTGATGTGGTAAACCACTTTGATTGTGGCGAATGACAAACATATCGATTTGCATGGCTTTAAGCGTGTGCATGGTATCGAGTAGTGATTCATTTTTCTTGGTGGCTGAGTTGGCTAAGTCAACGTTAATGATATTAGCACTAGTGCGCTTGGCTGCAATTTCAAAGGTATTTCGAGTACGGGTTGATGGCTCAAAGAACAAGTTGGCCACACTCATGTCATCAAGGGCTTTGGATTTTTTTAAATTACCGGCATCGTCAATTAGACCATCAGCGATGTTAAGAATGTGGGTTAAATGCTTTTTGGAAAGACCTTCAAGACCTAATAAATGGACTAGTTTGCCCTCGGGGCTAAGTTGAATATCGTTGCTAATCAAATCTTTTTTCATTTAACCATGTTTGCAATATTAATTGTGCTGAGCGCTTATCAACTTCACCACGATCTGCGTTTGGATGATAATGATTATATTTTAGTTGGTTTTTGGCATCAGATGAGGATAAATACTCATCAATCATTGCGGTTTTGATGTTGTAGCGAGCCTCAAGTTTTCTGGCAAATGATTTGGCAATAAAGGTCATTTCTTGTTCTTTACCATCTTGGTCAAAGGGTAGTCCGACAATCAGTAAATCTGCAGGATGGATTTTGATAATTTGATCAAAACCCGCCCAGTTAGTTGAGCCATTTTTGTGATGGGTTACCACTTCAATACCACTGGCTTGCAGGGTTAAACTATTGGCAATAGCAACACCGGTACGCTTGGTGCCAACATCAAAACCCAAATAAGTTTTAACACTCACGGGGCTTGTAATTGTTGTAACAATTGATAGCCAACATAACCATCAATAGGTAGGTTATTGTCACGCTGATATTGGCGCGTAGCACCGCGGGTCTTAGGGCCAGAAATACCATCGGGTTCGCCGGTATCAAAGCCTAGTCGGTTGAGCGAAATTTGTATAAATTTAATATCATCACGACTTAAAGAAGGTTCGGTAATTGGCTTTGCAATTAATCCACTTGTGCCAGCAAGACGATCAGACAAATGCCCCACAGACAAAGCATAGAGGATCGAGCGATTCCACCTTAAGATGGCACGAAAATTACGATAGGCCAAAAAAGCCGGGCCGCTATAGCCCATCGGTAGTACTAATGATGCTTTCATAGTGGAGCTAGGCAAGTCTTTGCCGGTTGCTGTACGTACGTCAAGCGCTTGCCACTCATTCACGGTTTTTTTAGTGCTAAGGTTGGCCAATTGATAATCAAAATTTGATGGAATAGTGACTTCACGCCCCCAGCGCTCACCTCTATGCCAGCCAATTTTTTGTAAAAAGTTAGCGGCACTGGAAAAAATATCAGCCTTGTTATCCCACAATCCAATCTCACCGTCACCATCGGCATCAACCCCATAAGCAACAACATTGGTTGGCATAAACTGGACGTTGCCCATCGCCCCCGCCCACGAACCTTGCGCATCTAACGGGATTTTATTGTCATCGATGAGTTTGAGTAACGCAAGCAATTGCGTGGTAAAAAAAGCAGAACGTCTTTCGTCGAAACTCAAAGTAGCTAGAGATCGGACCAAATTTAAGTTACCTGTGTTACTACCGTAGTTGGTTTCTAAACCCCAAAAGGCCACAATAATATGTGGCGGTACCCCGTATTTTTGATAATTGTGTTGAAAGGTAGCTTGATGTTCTTGTAGTAATTTTCTGCCATTTTTGAGTCGGTAAGGGCTAACCCTTGAGCCTAGATAGCGCCAAAAATTTTGGCTAAATTCTGCTTGTGATCGATCAAACTTAATCACTTTAGGATTGGGCGTTAAACCGTGAAAGGCTTGATCGAGCGTGGCGGCTGATACACCCTGGCTGCCGGCTTGGGTGCGGATATCAGCTAAGAACGATTCAAAGCTATGCGCAGTGGTATCATTTGCGTATGCAGATGTCGTTAATAACAAGCAAAAGATAAGTCGTAACATGTCAAAATTATATAATGCTTAGAGCCTTATTAATCTCTATCTTTTTAGGCTTGAGTGCCTGTGTTGGTAATCAACCAACACAGGTACTCACAGGCTCGACCATGGGCACCACTTATACGGTCAAAACTACGGATTCAAGTGTTTCCAAATTACAAATTGAACAGGTGCTGGATCAAGTTAATAAAACCTTCTCAACTTGGGATTCAGACTCAGAGCTGTCTTTATTGAATCTTAAACCAACCGATCAATGGATTGATGTATCGAGTGAGTTGTTTTTTGTTTTAAATCAATCAAAAAAAGTTTATCAACAAACCCAAGGTTATTTTGACCCTGGCATTGGTCGTTTGATCGATGTGTGGGGTTTTGGTGTCACTAAGGTGACGCAAAAACCAAGCCGAACACAGGTGGATGAATTATTACCATTGTCATCTATTCGATATTTACAATTAGATAATGGTCGAGTGAAAAAAACCAAAGACATTCATCTCAACTTGTCAGCTATCGCCAAAGGCTTTGGTGTTGATCAAGTGGCACGCCTACTTAAGAAGCACCAAGTTAAAGATTTTCTTGTGGAGATTGGTGGCGAGGTGATTGCCAGTGGCAAACAAGGTGGTCGATCTTGGGTACTCGGCATCGAACAGCCGAATGGCGCTGAACCGATTGCCATGGTCTTAAACAATCAAGCGATTGCTACTTCGGGCAATTATCGTAATTATTTTGTTTGGGAGGGTGAGCACTATATGCACATTCTTACACCGAGTAACGGCTTGCCCGCTAACACCGACTTAACATCGGTGAGTGTGCTCAACCAACAAGCCATGATGGCTGATGCTTATGCGACTGCAATGATGGTGATGGGCAGTGAAAAGGCAGCTGAGCTGGCTAAGCAGCTTAATTTGTCAGTTGTGCTGATATTAAATCAACAACATGATTTTAAAGTGGTAAAAATAAACCCATGAAACCTTTAGCGGAAGATTTAAGACCACAAATATTGGCTGATTTTTTTGGTCAGTCGCATTTGCTTAATGACAATCATCCACTTAAACAGGCAATTGATCGTCAACAACTACATTCAATGATTTTATGGGGTCCGTCAGGTACGGGAAAAACCACCTTAGCACGTATTATTGCCAGCCAAGTTGATGGTCATTTCGAACAAATGAGTGCAGTTTTGGATGGCGTTAAAGAGCTAAGAGCGGTGGTTGAAAACGCCAAGAAGTTTCAAAATATTGGACAAAAGACGCTTCTATTTGTTGACGAAATTCACCGGTTTAACAAAGCACAGCAAGACGGATTTTTGCCGCATATCGAGTCAGGCCTTATTACGCTGATTGGCGCCACTACAGAGAATCCATCATTTGAACTTAATCGGGCTTTGCTCTCGCGTTTGAGTGTGTATGTGCTTAACCCTTTAAGTGTGCAGGAGTTGTCTCAAATACTAGATCGGGCTTTGGCACATGAACAGCTTGAGTTAAACGATAAAGAAGTAAGCATGCAAATTATCAATGCCAGTAGTGGCGATGCACGCCGTTTGATTAATATCGTTGAACAAATTGCCTTGGCTAAGTTAGCCGTATTAGATAAGCAATCAGTCGAACAATTGTTACAAGATAAAATCAGCGCTTTTGATAAGGGTGGCGATATTTTTTACCAACAACTTTCCGCTTTTCATAAATCAGTGCGTGGTTCTTCGCCCGATGGCGCATTATATTGGATGGCTAGAATGCTGGTGGCTGGTTGTGATCCTAAAACCATTGCCAGACGACTGTTGGCTATTGCCTCGGAAGATATTGGTAATGCCGACCCAAGAGCATTGGAAATCACCCTTAACGCGTGGGACGTGTATGAGCGTTTGGGCGATAAAGAAGGTAATCGTGCCATCGCTCAAGCAGCCACGTACTGTGCGGTAGCGCCTAAATCTAATGCAGTTTATAAAGCCTTTAATCAGGCAATGAGTGAGGCAAAAGCAAGTGCTGATTTGGATGTGCCTAAACACTTATGTAATGCTCCAACTGCACTAATGAGTGATTTGGGCTATGGTGAGGGTTATCGATATGCGCATGATGAGGTGGGCGGTGTCGCCAAAGGCCAGACTTACTTTCCTGAGGCGTTGGGAGAGCAACAATATTATGTGCCGACGGATCGGGGTTTAGAGATTAAAATTAGTGAAAAGCTTAAATCATTGAGGCAAAAAAAATGACCTTTTTACCCACTATACTGGCGATTGGCGTTGGCGCAACCATTGGCGCAAGTATGCGTTATTACTTAACCCAATTTATGAACACAACGTTTGGTCCAGCTTTTCCTTACGGCACCTTAAGTGCGAATATTATTGGTTCGTTTTTAGCGGGCGTGCTGGTGGTGATTATTTTAGAAAAAGCCGCACTGCATGAAGCTTATCGTTTACTGCTTTTGATTGGCCTTACTGGTTCTTTAACCACGATGTCGACCTTGTCTTGGGAGTCGGTAGAGATGATTAGCTTAGGGCATTATGGACAAGCCAGTGTTAATATTTTATTGAACGTTTTGTTGTCGTTATCAGCAGCGGGAGCCGGTGTAGTGCTTACTCGGTATTTATTTGTTGCTCAATAGCATCGAATAATACACCAGCAATATTGAGATTAAATTGCGTATCAAGCTCGCGAATACAGGTGGGGCTGGTGACATTGATTTCAGTAATGTAGTCTCCAATCACATCAAGTCCAACAAACATAAGGCCTTTATCTTTTAAGGTAGGACCAATTTGCTCACATAAATAGTAATCTCTATCACTCAAAGGTTGACCAACACCGGTTGCACCGGCTGCTAAATTACCTTTAAAGCTGCCTTCAGCTGGCATGCGTGCTAAGGCATAATCAATGGGTTTACCGTTGATTAAGAGGATGCGTTTATCACCCTTAACAATATCTACTAAAAATGCTTGGGTAAGAATTTGACGTGTGCCTTGGTGGGTTAAGTAATCAAGCACCTCATCAATATTGCTATCGCCATCGATAAGTTTAAAAATATCGTTGCCGCCCATACCATCAAGCGGTTTAACCACAACAGTTTTTTCTGCCTTAATAAAGGATTTAATTTGATCTATCTGTGTGCTAATCAGTGTTGATGGCATGCAGTGTGCAAAGTTGAGGGCGAATAGTTTTTCATTGGCATCGCGTAGGGATTGCGGTTTGTTGACAACTAAAACACCATTATTTTCTGCTTGTTCAAGTAAGTAGGTGGCATAAATATAATCCATGTTAAATGGCGGATCTTTACGCATTAAGATAGCGTCAAACTCACTCAGTTCAATTGTTTGATTGGGCTGCTTTTCAAACCAGTCATCCAGATGATCAACCACCGTGGTTTTTGAGGCATAGGCGAGTATTTTGCCTTGCTCAGCAAACAGATCGGTTGTGTCGAATGTGTAGATTTCCCAACCGCGTCGGGTTGCTTCTAGCATCATCGCTAGTGAAGAATCTTTTTTGGGGCTGATATTAGCAATATCATCCATGAGTACAGCAAGCTTCATAATGTCTATTATAAATGAATTGACCTATCGATTGATTGAGTCAAGCACTGGGTAAGTCTTATTTTGTTTTTTTAACAAGGTCTTTGAAGTAACTTAATTTATTATTAGACAGCGCCATAACAAGAGCGTATAATACTCGCCTTTAGTGCGGGGTGGAGCAGTACGGTAGCTCGTCGGGCTCATAACCCGAAGGTCATAGGTTCAAATCCTGTCCCCGCTACCAAAGATTACGACCCCCTTTCTAGGGGGTTTTTATTAAGTTTTATTTGATGATAAGTGAATGGCAAAAATTTCTGACAAAATTGAAACATTAATCGATCCAGTGATTGTAGACATGGGCTACGAACTTGTGGGGATCGAATATGTTGCCAGTGGCAAGCACAGCACTTTGAGGATTTATATTGACTCAGAGAATGGTATTGGTGTCGATGACTGTGAAACAGTGTCGAGACAAATTAGTGCTATTTTTGATGTGGAAGATCCAATCACAGGCCAATACAATTTAGAGGTATCATCACCAGGCGTAGAGCGTCCGTTGTTTCATATTGGACATTATCAGCGCTTTTTAGGTCACAATATTAAATTACGATTGGTTAGACCAATCAATGGGCAAAGAAAATTTGTTGGTGCAATCGGTAGTGTTAGTGAAGCTAACAATAGTGTTGAACTAATAACGGAACTAGGTCCAGTGATGCTGGATATTGAGTTAATTGAAAAGGCGAATTTAGTCGCCGACTTTTAAGCAGGAGAAAGACGTGGAAGGTAAAGAATTATTTTTAATGGTTGAGGCGATTTCTAATGAGAAGAACATCTCGCAAGAGGATGTGCTCGGATCTTTAGAAGAGGCGTTAGCAGTTGCAACAAAGAAACGAAATAATATTGATGCACATGTTGAAATTGACAGAAAAACCGGTGAGTTTAATACCTTTAGACAGTGGATGGTCATTGATGATGGTGAAAACTTTGTTGATGATGATGGTACTGAGTTTGATACAGAATTACATATTCACGCTAAAGACGCGAATGGTGTGGCGGTTGATGATTTTGTACGCGAGCCAATGGAAACCGAAGAATTTGGCCGTATTGCTGCTCAAATCGTAAAACAAGTCATTATCCAAAAAGTACGTGAAGCTGAAAGAGAAGTAATTGTTGAAGACTACACTAAGCGTGTGGGCGAGGTGATTATGGTGACAGTTAAGCGTGTTGATCGAGGCAATGCCTATGTTGATATGGGCGGTGTTGATGGCATGATTTCTAAATTTGACCTAATTCCAAACGAATCAGTGCGTAAGAATGATCGTTTAAGGGCTTATATTAAAGAAGTGAAATCAAGCCCACGCGGTGCTCAAATTTTCTTGAGCCGTACAGTGCCTGAGATGATGGTTGAGTTGTTCGAAATGGAAGTGCCTGAGATTTCTGAAGGTGTGATTGAGATTATGGGCGGTGCTAGAGACCCTGGTTTACGTTCAAAATTAGCGGTTAAAGCAAAGGACAAGCGTCTTGATCCAATCGGTTCTTGTATTGGTATGCGCGGTGCACGCGTACAAGCCGTATCCAATGAGCTTAATGGTGAGCGTGTCGATATCATTCTTTGGGATGAGGACCCTGCGCAGTTTGTGATCAATGCTATGGCACCTGCTGAGGTAAGTGCGATTGTTGTTGATGAAGATAAAAACTCAATGGACATTGCGGTTGAAGATGATCAGTTGGCATTAGCCATTGGTCGTGGTGGTCAAAATATTAAATTGGCTTCACGCTTAACCGGTTGGAAACTTAATGTTATGTCCGTTAGTGAGGCAGATGATAAACAAGCGGAAGAAAATCAAAAGACCAGTGAAAAATTGGCTGAGAAGTTAGGTGTTGACTCTGAAGTAGCCGGCGTGTTAATTGACGAAGGCTTTGGTAGTATTGACGAAGTCGCCGATGCAGATGTGGCTAGTTTAGAAAACATCGAAGAGTTTGATACTTCTATGGTTGAAGAGTTACAAGAGCGTGCTTCTGATGCACAGTTAGTACAAGCGCTAGGTGACGCGGAATCTTCTGAAGTATTGATGAGTGTTGAAGGTGTTAGTGAAGACTTAGCACAAGCATTAATTGAATCAGATATTGCAACGGTAGATGATCTAGCAGAATTGTCAATTGTTGAATTGTTAGACATTCAAGATATGGACACCGAGATAGCATCGGCTGTTATTATGACCGCAAGAGAAAATGAAGGTTGGTTTGATTAATTAAGTAAAGATAAAGAAAACTTAATTAAAAACAAATAAAAAACAATAGGCAAGTATTATGGCACACACAGTTCAAACGTTATCTAAATTACTGAAAAAGACTCCAGACGAGGTCATTACGATTCTAGCAAACGCAGGCGTTAATGACAAGACTGTAGATTCTGAAATCTCAGCTGAGGAACGTAAAATTTTGATGGGTAGTTTGTCGAAACGCTCAACCAATAAATCTAGTATGTCAGTTTCACGCAAGCCTAGTACTAAATCAAGTTCAAGTTCTGGTGGTATTAAAGTCCAGGTTAAGAAAAAGCGTGTTAAAAAATCAGCAGCTCAAGTGAGCGACTCTGTTGATAATGAGGCAGCACTTAAAGCACAAGCAGCACTAGATTCAGGCCGTGATGCAGATGAAAAATTATTAGCACAAGATGCTAAGCGTCAAGAAATGACGCGCTTGCAAAAAGATCAAGCACAAGCACAAAAAGAACAGCAAGAGGCCGCCAAACAAAAAACGAAAGACGAAGCTGCTAATAAAACCACAGCTCCTGCTGATGATAAAAAACCAAAACGTTTACACAAGGCCCCAAGCAACAATGGGCGTCGACAGCTGCATGTAGCTAGACACAATCCGAACCGTAAACTGAAGAAAAAAGACAGAACACGTTTAAGTCAAAAAACTCAAGAAGAGCAAGCACAGCATGGCTTCCAAAAGCCAGCCGAAAAAGTGATTTATGAGGTGGCGATACCAGACAATATTAAAGTCGTAGATCTGGCACAAAAAATGGCAACTAAGGCTGGAGAAGTGCTTAAAGTGCTGATGGGTATGGGTGTGATGGTGACATTAAACGATGTGATCGACCAAGATACCGCATTACTAGTGGCTGAAGAGATGGGTCATAAAGGTGTTGCCAGTAAGGAAGAAACCATTGAAGACACGTTGATTGAGCAATCAAAACCAACCGGTGATGAAAGCTTAAGACCGCCAGTGGTAACTATTATGGGTCATGTTGATCACGGTAAAACCTCATTGCTAGACTATATTCGTCAAGCCAAAGTGGCTGATGGCGAAGCAGGTGGAATTACCCAGCACATTGGCGCTTACCAAGTTCAAACAAATAATGGTGCGATTACTTTTATTGATACACCGGGACACGCAGCATTTTCAAAAATGCGCTCTCGTGGAGCAAATTCAACCGATATTGTTATTTTAGTGGTGGCGGCTGATGATGGTGTAATGCCACAAACAATTGAATCAATCAAACACGCACAAACTGCTGATGTTCCAATAATTGTAGCGATCAATAAGATTGACAAAGAAGGTGCGGACCTTGATAAGATCAAGCAAGTGCTTTCAACTCATGATGTAATCTCTGAAGACTGGGGTGGCGATGTAATGATGATGCCAGTGTCAGCTCATACGGGTGAAGGTATTGACGCCTTATTGGATGCGATTACATTAACGGCTGAGGTGTTAGAATTTTCAGCAGTGGTCAAAGGCCCAGCACAGGGCACTGTACTAGAAGCGCGACTTGAAAAAGGCCGTGGTAAGGTAACAACCATCTTAGTGCAATCAGGTACTTTGAAAAAAGGTGATATTATGATTGCTGGTTTGGAGTATGGAAAAGTTAAGCAAATTGTTAATGATCAAGGCAAGGTATTGAAAGAAGCCGGTCCATCGACACCTGTTGAAGTATTAGGCTTGTCAGGCGTACCAAATGCTGGCGATGAAGTGTTAGTAGTAGAATCTGAGCGTAAGGCTCGTGAAGTCGCTGACTTTAGAAAAGCACGTGATCGTGAGGCTGAGTTACAAAACCAACAAGCATCGAAGATGGAAAACTTCTTACAAAAAATGGAAGAAGGTGATATCTCTACGGTTAATGTATTGTTGAAATCTGATGTACGAGGATCAGCACAAGCATTAGTAGAGGCTTTAGAAGAATTATCAACCGACGAAGTGCGTGTTAAAGTGGTGTCTAGTGGTGTGGGCGGTATTAACAATACAGACATTAACTTAGCGTCTACTTCAGGTGCGCTGGTGCTTGGTTTTAATGTACGTGCCGATGCAATGGCACGTAGGACAGCTGATAATGAAGGTGTACGCATTGAATACTATTCAATTATCTATAATTTAATTGATGACGTGAAAGCCATCATGAGTGGTTTATTAAGCCC
>QOAH01000064.1 GCA_003978185.1 Candidatus Thioglobus sp. | reverse complement strand
ATCATCTTCTATTTTTCCGGTATCGACTTGGTCATCACACCAATCTTTTGCGCCATTTCTAACTAAAACTTTTTGTGCTTCTGTTGCATTTTCACCTAGAGCTTTAACACCATCGGTTGCATTTGCAAAAACATTAAAATTTACACTTATTAAAAATCCAAATAATACGGCTAATTTTTTCACTTTTTCTCCTTTTTTATTAATAGTCGAACTTGAATCACAAAATATATTTATACCTTGTTACCGTCTAGAATACAAGTTTTTATGAATATATCTATATTCAATAATATTACTATATAACAATATTATATAGTTTTAATTAACCTATTGTAAGTATTTATACCTATTAAAATGGGTAAGTATACTCATATACAAATATGGCTATTTATTGAATTGTATGGCATCCATTGCTTGGTTGGCTAACGTATCGGCCATTTCGTTTCCCTCATCACCACTATGGCCTTTAACCCAATACCAGTGCACATTGTGCTTAGTGTTGACCTCATCAAGCTTTTGCCATAGATCAACATTTTTCACTGGTTTTTTATTGGCAGTCTTCCAGCCTCTTAACTTCCAGCCTTTGATCCACTCATTAATACCACCCATGACATATTTAGAATCGGTATATAAATCGATATCAATCGTGCTTGATTTAATGGCTTCTAATGCTTTGATGGCCGCCGTTAATTCCATACGATTATTGGTGGTGTCTTTTGCACTGCCTTTGAGTTTTTTGTCATGATCGCCGTATCGAAGCCATGCACCCCAACCACCAATGCCAGGATTACCTCGACAACCACCATCGGTATAGATAATTATTTTATTCATCAATATTCGTTTGTAACCAATATTCTAACAATGCCAAATGCCAAAGACGTGAGCCATTCAATGCGGTCATATAATTCTCTGGCTGATTAATCACTTTTTGTACAAAATCTTGATTATAAACACCTCGATTAATACACTGGGTGGAATTGAGAATATCGGCCATAAACTCCAAAAACTCACCACGCACATATTTAAGTGCCGGCATGGGGAAATAGCCTTTCTTGCGATCAATCACACTATCGGGTAATAAACCACGGGAAATTTGTTTGAGTGGGTGCTTGCCCTCTTCGCTCATCTTTAAACTAGGAGGAATGCTCAGTGCGTGCTCCACCAATTGGTAATCCATAAAGGGTACACGAGCCTCCAAGCCCCAAGCCATAGTCATATTATCGACACGTTTAACCGGGTCGTCCACCACTAAGCGGGTAATATCAGTACGAAAAACTTTATCCATAAACTCATCAGCATTGGCTTTGGCAAACTCTTTATTCAACCAAGCTTCAGTATGGTTGCCAGAGTGATATTGTTGATTAACAGTTTGTAAATACTCCTCGTAGGGTCGATCTACATAATGTTTAGCGAAGCGCTCAACCTCGGTGCCTGATTCGGCTTGCATGCGTGGATACCAAAAATACCCCGCAAAGGCCTCATCAGCGCCTTGCCCTGATAATACCACTTTAACCTGTTTGGATACTTGCTCTGAAAGTAAGTAAAAAGCCACCGAATCTTGACCCACCATTGGCTCTGCCATATTAGCCACTGCCTCACCCAAACGCGGTAATACTTGCGAATTACTCACCACGTATTTTTCATGGGTGGTGTTAAATTGCTTAACAATTTGATCAGAATATTCAAACTCAGAACCCGCTTCATCATCAATGTCTTCAAAGCCTATCGAAAAAGTGCGAATATCTTGGTGTCCCGCCTCATGTAGCAAGCCCACCAAAAGTGAAGAATCTAAACCACCTGAAAGCAACACGCCAATAGGCACATCAGCAGCATTCATTCTTTTAAGTACGGCTTGGGTTAGTAATTCATGCGTGCGTTCAATATGTTCATCATCACTGAGTTCGGATCTTTGTGCTCTAGGCTGCCAATAAGTTTTTTCTACAACTTTACCTTTAGCGTCAATCGTTAAGGTGGTGGCTGGTTTAATTTTATTCACCCCATTTAAAATAGTATTAGGCGCAGGCACCACACCATGCAAAGATAGCTGCTGCTGTAGTGCGACCGAATTAATACCCGTATCAGCCCCAACAGCCACTAAGGCTTGAGTGTTAGAAGCAAAACTAAAGGCTTGGTCAGTCAAACTAAAATACAGGGGTTTGATGCCCATACGGTCGCGTGCAACAAACAGCTGATTGGTTTTTTGATTCCAAATACAAAAAGCAAACATGCCGTCTAAATGAGTAACACAATCTTCACCCCAAAAATGGTAGGCTTTAATGATGACTTCGGTATCTGAATGTGAGAAAAACGTATAGCCTTGTTTGATTAAATCTTGACGTAAAGATTGGTAATTATAAATTGTGCCATTAAAAACCAGCACCAAGTTTAGTGTTTCATCCGCCATGGGCTGTGCCCCATAATTTGACAGATCAATAATACTAAGGCGTTGATGACCAAAACCAATTTTGCCTTCTGCCCACTGCCCAGAAGCATCTGGACCACGACGAGCGATCTTAGACATCATCGTGCTTAATGTTTCAGACTGAACTGACTTATGATCAAATCTTAGTTGGCCGCAAATACCACACATATCAAACTTAGAGAGAATGTAAAATAAGGCTATTTTATCAAGTAATAATCAGGACTTTAGCGTAATGGCACAAACACTCTACGATAAATTAATGGCGGCACACGTAGTGCGTGAAGAAGCAACCACGGCGCTTATCTATATTGATCGACAGCTGATTCATGAAGTCACTTCACCTCAGGCCTTTGAAGGCTTAGAAATAGCCGGCAGAAAACCTTGGCGCGTTGATGCTAATTTGGCTGTGCCAGATCATAACGTACCTACCACAGAGCGCTCAAGCGGTGTTGCCGGTATTGAAGATCCGATTTCAAAACTACAAATCGAAACCTTGGATAAGAATTGCGAAATATTCGGTATTAATGAAATCACCATGAACGACGTACGCCAAGGCATTGTTCATGTAGTCGGCCCTGAGCAAGGTGCCACACTACCAGGCATGAGTATTGTTTGTGGCGACTCGCACACCTCAACTCATGGTGCATTGGGTGCTTTGGCATTTGGTATTGGTACATCCGAAGTAGAGCATGTATTGGCTACAGGCTGCTTATGGCAATCTAAATCTAAGAATTTAAAAATCGAAGTAAATGGAAAATTAAATAAGTTTGTTAGCGCCAAAGATGTGGCGCTATATATTATTGGCCAAATCGGCACAGCAGGTGGTACCGGTTATGCCATTGAGTTTGCTGGTACAACCATTCAAGGTTTAAGTATTGAAGGGCGTATGACGCTTTGTAACATGTCAATTGAGGCCGGCGCGCGCGTAGGCATGGTGGCTGTTGATGACAAAACCATTGAATACGTTAAAGGCCGCCCAATGGCACCAACGGGCGATGAGTGGGATAAGGCTGTCGAATATTGGCACACATTGCATTCTGACGAGGACGCTCATTTTGATCAAATTGTTAGCATTAACGCTAAAGACATTAAACCACAAGTTACCTGGGGTACCTCACCAGAAATGGTCATTGGGGTGGATGGTATTGTGCCTGATCCAGATAAAGAAACCGACCCAGTTAAAGCAGAAGGTATTCGTAATGCGTTAAGCTATATCCATCTAAAGGCCAATACACCAATCAACACAGTGAACATTGATAAAGTCTTTATCGGTTCTTGCACCAATTCTCGCATTGAAGATTTACGTGCAGCGGCAGCGGTCACAAAAGGCAAGCACATTGCCGATAATATCAAACTGGCTTTAGTGGTACCTGGCTCAGGCTTGATTAAAAAACAAGCAGAAGCCGAAGGTTTGGATAAAATATTTACCGATGCAGGGTTCGAGTGGCGCGAGGCTGGATGCTCTATGTGTCTTGCCATGAATGCTGATAAATTAGAACCTGGAGAGCGTTGTGCATCGACTTCTAATCGTAATTTTGAAGGTCGCCAAGGTCAAGGCTCATTCACGCATTTGGTTAGTCCTGCGATAGCAGCAGCCAGTGCGATTGCTGGTCATTTTTCGGAGGTTAAATAATGCAAGCCTTTAAAGCATTAACATCTATCGCTGCACCACTTGATCGCGCCAATATCGATACCGACGCCATCATTCCCAAGCAGTTTTTAAAATCCATTAAACGCTCTGGCTTTGGCCCTAACTTATTTGATGAATGGCGTTATCTTGACCATGGCGAAGTCGGTATGGATAACACCAAGCGCCCACTGAATAAAGATTTTGTACTTAATCAACCAGAATACCAAGGCGCGAAAATCCTTTTGGCCCGTGAAAACTTTGGCTGTGGCTCTTCGCGTGAACACGCACCCTGGGCATTAGAAGATTATGGCTTTAAAGCGATTATTGCACCAAGTTTTGCTGATATTTTTTATAACAACTGTTTTAAAAATGGCCTCTTGCCGATTGTGCAAGACAATAATGTTATGGATGAATTATTTGGTTTTAAGGGTGAAATCACCATTGACCTTGAATCACAAAGCATCAATGCCAATGGTAAAAAATATACTTTTGAAGTAGATACTGAGCGCAAAAGACGTCTGCTTAATGGCTTGGACGATATTAGTCTTACACTGCAATATAAAGATGAGATAAAATCATTCGAAACTACTTACTTTAAAAAATATTCTTGGCTATGATTGGGCGACTCAGCGGAAAAATTCTAGAAAAAAACCCACCTGAAATCTTATTAGAAGTGGGTGGTATTGGCTATGAAATCTTGTGCCCAATGTCAAGTTTTTACGAAATGGGTGCTAGCACTAGCTTGATGTTACATACGCATCTCCAAGTTAAAGAAGATGCGCACACTTTATATGGCTTTATTTCTAAAGACGAAAAAACCTTATTTAGAGAATTAATCAGAGTTAATGGTATCGGTCCTAAAGTGGCGCTTGCCATTCTTTCACATTTAAATATCGCCTCGTTGATGAATGCAGTCGCCATGGAAGATGATGTGCTACTGGCAAAAACCCCAGGCATTGGCAAGAAAACAGCACAAAAACTCATTGTTGAGCTTAAAGATCGATTAGAAAAAATAGAACTCAGCAATACAAAATATCAAAAAATTACGGCAAGTAATTCTAACCCAAACACTCAAAAAGCATCAAGTGCACTACAAGCGCTGGGCTTTAAAGTGAAAGAAGCTGATAAAATGCTAAATGCTATTAATGATGACACACTAACAACCGAAGAATTAATTCGTCTAGCCTTACAAAACAAGTAAGTCCTCACAAAATTTAAGCTGGCTATAATCAAGCTATGTTTAGAATATTCATCTCTTTGATTTTTCTGCCCATCTTGGCATGGGCACATCCCGCAATGGAGTTAGAACAGGCTTATCTTAATAAAGGTAAAGACTACACGCCTAGAACTCAGCACCTTGATAAACAAGGTCGTGCTAAATTTGTCAATCATTTAATCTTAGAATCTTCACCTTACTTATTACAGCATGCACACAACCCGGTCAATTGGTATGGGTTTTCAGATGAGGCCTTTGATAAAGCCAAGCTTGAAAATAAGCCAATTTTTATTTCCATTGGTTATGCGACTTGCCATTGGTGTCACGTCATGGAGGAAGAAAGCTTTGACGATATCGAAGTGGCAAAATTCCTCAATAAATATTTTATTTCCATTAAGGTTGACCGTGAAATACGTCCTGATGTGGATGCAACTTATATGAACGTGTCTCAATTGATTAACGGCTCAGGTGGTTGGCCACTTAATGCGGTGATATTGCCAGATGGTAAGGCATTTTTTGCAGGAACTTATTTCCCTAAGCCTCAATTGTTAGACATACTTTCACAAATACAAACGCTTTGGAAAAATGAAAAAGACAGTGTTATTAATCAAGCTAATGAAATTGACAATATCTTAAATAAAGCCGAAGCTAAAACGCAGAGTAGTATTGATAAATCTATTATCCCTAAAGCAATTCAAGCCTTACTGAGTAACTTCGATGAAATGGAAGGTGGTTTTGGCGAAGCGCCAAAATTCCCGCATGAATCCATGTTGCTGCTACTGATAGATGAGCAAAAGCGCAATCCAAATGATGAGCAACTCAACGCCATCACCGCCACACTTGACATAATGGCTAGTGGTGGTTTTTACGATACGCTGGGTGGTGGTTTCCATCGTTACTCTACAGACAACACTTGGTTAATACCACATTTTGAAAAAATGCTTTATAACCAAGCACAACTTTCATTGGTCTATACACGTGCTTATCAACTCACACACAAGCCACTTTATAGACGCATTGCACAACAAACATTGAATTATGTCTTGAAAGAAATGCAAGACATAAATGGTGGTTTTTTCTCAGCCACTGATGCGGACTCTGAGGGTGAAGAAGGCACTTTCTTTGTTTGGTCAATAAGCGAAATAAAAAGGGTTTTGAATAAGGATGAATTTAAACGCTTTAATCAATGGTTTGACTTATCATCACACACTGATTTTGAAGGCAATCATGTTATTCGTTTTAGGGATATAAACGACGTTAATGTAGCTGACTATAAACAAATTGATGCGTTACTTATTAAATTATATAACGTCAGAATTAAAAGAGAACCGCCGCTGACTGATAATAAAGTGTTACTGTCTTGGAATGCACTAATGATTCCCAGCTTACTTGAAGCAGGAGAAGTTTTTAGTGAGGAAAAGTACACCGATGCTGGTTTAGCATTGGCAAACTACTTAGAATCATTTAATAAAAATAATCAACTTTATCGAGTGTCTATTAACAGTAAGCTTGAGACAAATGCGCTATTCGAAGACTACGCTTATCTGGCTAATGCTTATCTGTCCGTATTCGATCAAACACATGAAAAAATTTGGTTAAACAGAACGGTACAATTAGTTAATACCATGAACGAAAAATTTTGGGATAAAGAGCGGTTTGGTTACAACATGACCAACAACAACAAATACTTAAATGCTCGCTATAAAGAATCCTATGATGGCGCTATTCCATCTGCTAACGGCATAGCTTACCAAGTATTGGTTAAACTAAATAATAGAACAGCCGAGCCAGCATTCATTCAACGAGCTAAGCAATTATTGGGTGCTTTTTCAGCTGACATCAGCCAAGATCCTTACTCTTATAGCTCGTTTATTTTAGGCTTTAACAATGCTACTTTTACTGAGATAGCCAATGTTCAATATGCTTATCAGGGTCGTATCCGTGTACAAACACAAACACTTAAAAATAATGAAATTGCTATCAACTTAGATCTCAACCCACTGTGGCATGTTAACTCTAATCAACCATTACAAGACTCGTTGATTGCCACGAAAGTTAACAATATGGATGTTGAGCATTGGACAATCACAAAAGCTAGCTACCCTAAAGGTAAGCTGGCTAAATTAGGTTTTTCCAAAGATAAAATTTCAATCTATAAAGATCAAGTTAGTATCAAGCTCAGCTTATCACAACGCTCGAAAGATTATGTCAAACCAAGTCTTTCCCTAACTTTACAAGCTTGTAGTGATAAGGTCTGTTTACCACCAACCACACTAACCTTAAAACCTTAGGTGGTTTTAGTTAAGCGCTTCACCCAATTCACAAAATCATAGTTAATTAAGTACAAACAAGGTAGCAATACTAATGTCATCACAGTGCCAAAAATTAACCCATAACCTAGTGATAATGCCATCGGTTGTAAGATATAGTCCGTACCACCAATACCATAAGCCAGCGGAATAACACCCGCTAACGTGGTGAGTGTTGTTAACACCACTGCGCGCAAACGATCCTTTGCACCTTTAATGATAAATCCGTGCGCCGAAGTAGTGGCATCCACCACTTTTTCTTTTAAATAATTAAGATGTGAGACCAATACTAAGGAGTCATTCACAATAACACCGACCAAGGCCAATGTGCCTAAAATCGCAAAAAAGCTCAGCGTTTCACCGTGTAAGAAAAATGCCCAAATCACACCGATGACTGAAAAAGGAATGGCACTAAGCACCAACAACGGTTGCGTGTAGGAGTTAAACAGCAATACCAATAATAGAAAAATACCAAAAATTGCCATCACGAACGCTTGTTTGAAGCTGTCCATTGATTGCATGGTTTCTTTAGCACCACCCTCTCCAATCACACGAATGTTAGGGAAATTATTGGCTAAATCTAAACCTTCTAAAGCCTCATCCATTACCTGGCCTACTGTGGTAATTTCATCATCAACACTGCCACTAACCAAGGTAGATCGCTGTCCGTTAAAGTGATTAAAGTCTGGTTCACCTTCAATTTGTCGAATACTAGAGAATTGTGCAATTGGAATCAGGTGGCCTTTACGATTATTCACTTTTAAAGACTGAATAAAGCTTTGTGAATGCTGACCATCACCAAAATAAATTCTAAAATTCACATCATTTTGGCCTTCGCGTATATCGGTCACATCAATACCGGTAAAGGCAGTTTTTAGATATTGACTGACTACAGGAAAATCAATATCTAATCTAGCCATTTTTTCAAAATCAAGCACTACTTCAATACGTGCTTTCCCTGGCTCATCATCACGATCAATATTATCTAGCCCGTCGATCGATGACAAAATTTTCTCCAATCGATTAGCAGCTGCTTGACGCTGGATATTATCGCTACCGACTAAATTAATCTCCACATCTTCACCTTGTGGAGGGCCGGGTCGTCTAATAGAAAATTTTAGTTTTTCAGCTAATGTGACTTCACCTGCTCTAGCCTTGAGTTGCTTAAGTAATACCTTAGAGGTTTGCACCCTTTCACTGGATGGAGATAGTTCAATAGTAAATCTGGCCACATGAGGAAAGTATTTACCCACATTTGAGGTAACTGATTCTAAATCTTCACCTACCACTTCACTAATCAATGTTTCTATTTGTTTGCTAACTGATTCGGTGTAATCAAGTGAACTACCAGCTGGCATTTGTAATCTAGCACTAATGGTGTCTACACCTACAGCAGGAAATAAAACAAACTTCATATTAGTCTTGGCAAAATACAAAGAAGCTGCCAGCATCAACGCGAACGTTATAACCACCAGGTAACGCCATTTGAGTACATTACTCAAAAACCCTTCAAACCAAACCTCAACTGCGTCAAACCAATGACTGCTTTTAATCTTCTCATGCGAACTTGCCAAATGTGCCGGTAAAGCAATAGATACTTCTAAAAATGACAACAACAAAGCAAAAATCACAACAATTGGAATCACATAAATAAACTTACCCATGGTGCCTTCCATCAAGAACATCGATGAAAATGCCAAAATGGTAGTTAGAATAGTAGTAATCACCGGCATAATCACATGTTTAAAACCACGCTTTGCCGATTCAAATCGGTCTTCTCCACGCTGTTTGTGATGATGAATACTCTCTGCCACAATAATAGAGTCGTCCACTACAATACCCAATACTAAGATCATAGCCGCTAATGAAACCAGGTTAATGGTCTCGCCACTCGCGCTTAACAATGCCACTGTACCCAGTAAACTCACCGGCAAACTGACGGCAACCCAAAAAGCAGTTTTAAAGGAGAGAAAGGCGCCCAATACAATTAGTACCAATACCAACCCCATCATGCCATTATTGGTCACAATCTTTAAGCGATTACGTACATATTTAGATAAATCCGTCGAATAAAAAATTTGCAATTGATTGTCATATCTATCGTTAAGTTCGGTGATTTTTTCCTTGACCAAGTCAACTGTGGTGATGACATCAGCTTGCTCTTGTTTACGTACTCGCAAAATAAAGCCTTTTTTACCATTCACACGAATGATAGATTTTTCCTCAACATTGCCACTTTCAATCTGTGCAATGTCTTTTAAACGAACAACTGGCCCCTCAAAAGTTGATTTAATAATCACATCACCAACCGATTCAGCTTGGTTAAATTTTGCCAATACGACAATGATTTTTTCATCAGTTCTGCTGTGATTTTGACCAACGGTATAGCGCGTATTTCGTTTTGCAATCGCATCTATAATTTGTGGCAAGGAAAGTTTGTGTTGATAAAGCTTTTCAGGGTTGATTCTGATTTGTATTTCTCGGTCCAAATATCCATCTTTAACCACTTCTGAAACCCCATCAACCAACTCAAGAGAATCGGCAATGTTGTCGGTGATTTGTCTCAATTCAGCATAAGACAAGCCCTCAGCACCAATACTGATTTTAACAATGCTTTTTCTAGAGGTTTTCTGGTCACGTACATTGGGCAGGCTAACCACTTCAGCTGGTAATGCTTTAATACGATTAACCGCATTCCGAATGTCTTGTTTAAGTGTGTCAATATCGCTCACATCTTGAGACAAAGTTACTGTGATGCTTGAGCGCCCTTCTCGAGAAACTGAAACAAACTTCTCAATACCTGAAATGCTACTGAGTTCGTCTTCAATGAGATTGGTTACATTTTGCTCTACATCCTCAGGTGAGGCGCCAGGATAAGCGGTTGAGATGGACATAACCTCAAAATCAACGGCTGGGAATTGATCTCGTTGAATATTGTTAAGCGCTAATAAACCAACCGCAATAACACTCACGGTAAAAACTAAGGCTAGTTTTTTTTGTCTAACAAAGAAGTTAAG
>QOAH01000063.1 GCA_003978185.1 Candidatus Thioglobus sp. | reverse complement strand
AGCGAAGAAATGACTTACATGAATGCTCGACGTAAGGCACTAGGCGGATCTTTACCTGTGCGCTCGTTTGAATTAGAAGATTTAAAAGCGCCAGAATTAGAGGTGTTTAAAGCTTTGTTAGAATCCAGTGGTGATCGTGAAATGTCTACTACCATGGCGCTTAACCGAGTAATGACCTTATTGGTTCGTGATAAACAACTCGGCCCTAAAGTAGTGCCAATTATTCCAGATGAGGCGCGTACATTCGGTATGGAAGGCCTGTTTAGACAGCTCGGTATTTACTCAGCTTCCGGTCAACTCTACCAACCAGAAGATTCTGATAAAGTCATGTGGTACAAAGAAGATATTAAAGGCCAGGTATTGCAAGAAGGTATTAATGAGGCAGGTGCAATCTCTGATTGGATTGCTGCGGCAACGGCTTATGCAACGCACAATACTACCATGATTCCATTCTATATTTATTATTCCAAGTTTGGCTTCCAGCGTGTGGGTGATTTAGCATGGGCGGCAGGTGATATGCAAGCCAAAGGTTTCTTGATTGGCGGTACAGCAGGCCGAACCACTTTAAATGGTGAGGGTTTACAGCACCAAGATGGCGACTCTCATTTGGTGGCTAACACGATTCCAAACTGTGTTTCTTATGATCCAACTTATGCTTACGAGTTAGCTGTTATTATTCGTAGTGGTTTATTTAGGATGTATGAAAAACATGAAAATATTTTTTATTACATTACCACCATGAACGAGCTCTACACACACCCTGAAATGCCAGCCGGTACAGAAGAGGGAATTATCAAAGGTATTTACCCACTCAAAGAAGTGGGTGCTGGTGATAAGCAAGTACAGTTAATGGGTTGTGGTACGATTTTAAGAGAAGTTGAAAAAGCTGCACAGATGCTTTCAGATGATTGGGGCGTTAAGTCTAGCATTTGGTCAGTGACTAGTTTTAACGAACTCACACGTGAAGCGCAAGCGATTGATCGAATTAATCGTTTTAGTGCGGACGAGCCAAAAGTACCTTATATTACTCAATGTTTGGCAGGTGCCAAAGGTCCGGTGATTGCAACCACTGACTATATGCGTAATTATGCCGAGCAAGTGCGCAAGTATATTCCAGGGCGTTACGAAGTATTAGGTACAGATGGTTTTGGTCGTTCTGATTCACGCGAGGCGCTTAGAGACTTCTTTGAGGTTGATGCAAATTATGTGACTGTTGCCGCCCTTAAGGCTTTGGTTGACGAAGGTGAGATGGACAAGACAATTGTTGCACAAGCGATTGAAAAATACGGTATAAATACAGATAAGCCAAATCCAATGACGGTTTAAGGGTAATTTTTAAACAGGGGGAGAGAGAGTGACACAAGAAGAGTATTTAGAAACACTAAGATCAGGTGCAAGAATGAAGTTTGAGGACTTAATTGCACTGATTGATGATGATTATTATCATACGCCAGCTAGCTTTACTAACGGCGAGGTTGAAAACGCCGCTGATGAAAACCAAGGTAGTGCTAAGTTATTTTGTTTTGCTGCCATTCACCAGCTCTCTCAATTAGAAGCCCTACATTGTTTTGGTCAGTACTACCAAGAAGTGTTAAATGATCCAAAAGGTGATTCACACGCTAATATTCGTAATTTTATGACTTACGGCTGGGAAGGTTTAAAGTTTGAATCACCTGTTCTAGACAGAAAGTAGCAATCCAGAGTTTTTCTAATAATGTGGTGGTCGATCATTAACCACTTGGGTGCCACCATTTGAGTCGTCTTTAAGCTGCTCTATTTGTGTTGATAAATGTTTGATCATTTCTTCTAATTCGTCAATCTTTTGCATTTGACGAAAAACAACCTCATTAAGCTCTTCGATTGTGTGATCAAGATAGACAATTTTTTCCTCTAGTTCGATTAGTTTTTCACTCATGCCTTATCCTTTGTAAATTTACCACCATATTCGTAGTAACTCAATCCGATTAGTACAAGAATGATACCGCTTAGCTGGACACTTGTTAGGGTTTCATTATTAAGGTTTGAGCCTAGTAGTAGTGCAAATACTGGTGTAATGAGTGGCACAATACCAACCACTCTTACACTGGTGTGTCGAATCAAGTAATAGTATGACATAAAGCCAATTACTGAGCCGAATAGCGCTAAGTAGCCAATAGATAAAGCAGCTTTAAATGTCGTTTCTGGGATAACACCCTCAGTCAAAGCCCAACTTAAAACAAACAAAGGCACACTAACAATGAGTGCGCCAGTGGTAGTTTCTAGTGCAGAAATAGAGGCGTTCACTTGCTTGAGTTTAACCGATATAAAGGATTGAAAAGCCATTGCAAAAGTAACGGCTAACAAGCCTGTTATCATTTCAGTTGAAATGCTTAATGTTTGCTTAAAGATAATAACAAGACCAGCCAAACCCAGTAATAACCCTGCTATTTTATGAAATTTAAAGAAGGACTCTTTAAGGAGTAATAAAGCGAATATACCAGTGATAATAGGGGTTAGTCCAAACACAACAGAAATAATTCCTGAAGGAACTGTTTGTGATGAATAGTACACCAAGCTCATGGTGGTAAAAATACCCAGCCCTGCGTAAAGATAATTATTAATGGCCAGTTTACTGGTGTTTAATTTTTGTTTTTTAATCCATAATAACAACAGACAAATAACTAATCCAATTAGCATTCTAGAGGAAACAGCAAAATTAAAGTCAGAGCCTAGTGTCGACCACTGAATGGCAAGTGGCGTAGTTGACCAAATGGCAACAACGGATATGAAGGCTAAGTAGACTGGCATAATTAGAAGATTAAATAGGAAATTTATCGCGAAGTAGGTTTTTTATTGTAGATAAAATAAAAAAACCCACCGTCAAGGTGGCTTTAATTTAGAGGTTAGACGATTACTTATCCAAAAGAACTTTACGAGACAGTTTGATACGGCCTCTATCTATACCCAATACTTTAACATCAATTTCATCACCTTCTTTTAAATGATCTTCTACTTTATCGATACGCTCATGAGTAATCTCAGAAATATGCAATAAGCCATCTTGATTAGGCATGATATTAACAAATGCACCAAATTCAACAATCTTCATTAC
Organism: Candidatus Thioglobus sp.; assembly: GCA_003978185.1. The sequence continues at coordinate 7,859 of QOAH01000063.1, read as the reverse complement.
TGTGCCTAAGTAGATTTTATTTACTTCAGGTGAAATAGTAATGTCTTTAACCATTTGTACGGCTTTATCAAAAGCCTCTTGATTTCCAGCAAAAATATTCACAACGCCTGCATCATTAACATCGACATTAGCGCCTGAGGCTGACATAATGCCTTTAATGGTTTCCCCACCTTTACCAATAAGGTCTCGAATCTTATCGGTATTGATTTTCAGGACTGTTGTCTTTGGTGCGTTAGCACCTGATGTGTTAGCTTCGCAAATTACTTGATTCATTTGACCTAAAATATTAAGTCTCGCATTTTTTGCTTGCTTTAGTGCAATCTCCATAATTTCTTTGGTAATACCTTGGATTTTGATATCCATCTGTAAAGCATTAACACCACGAGAAGTGCCTGCTACTTTAAAGTCCATATCACCTAAGTGGTCTTCATCACCTAAGATATCAGTTAACACGATAAATCTATCACCTTCTTTAACCAAACCCATTGCAATACCGGCAATTGGCGCTTTGATTGGTACACCAGCGTCCATTAATGATAGTGATGAGCCACAAACGGTGGCCATCGAGCTAGAGCCGTTTGATTCAGTAATTTCAGATACTACACGTATTGTGTATGGGAATTCTTTGATTGAAGGCAGACAAGCGGCAATTCCGCGACGCGCTAGACGACCATGGCCAATTTCACGACGACCTGCTCCACCCATGCGACCCATTTCACCCACAGAGTATGGAGGGAAGTTGTAGTGTAATAAGAAGTAGTCATTTTCACGCTCAGCAGATTCAAGTTTTTCAATGAGTTGAGCTTCGCGTTTAGAACCAATGGTTGTAACTACCATTGCCTGAGTTTCACCGCGTGTAAATAAAGCAGAACCATGTGTATTAGCTAATACACCTGTTTCAATCATTAACTCGCGAACAGTCTCATTGTCACGACCGTCAATACGTGGCTTATTACTTAAGATGCGCTCACGAACGGTTGATTTTTCAACCTTCTTAAAATATTTAGAAACTTCATCTGCCGAATCACCATCTTCGCTAGAAAGTGCTTTAATAGCCGCCGCTTTGATTTCACTCACTTTAGCATAACGATCCATTTTTTCTTTGATTTGGTAAGCGTCATTAATTTGAGCGCCGAATTGTGACTGAATGTCACCTAATAAAGCTTCATTCGTTTCTGGCGCTTGCCAATCCCACTGCTTAGTACCAACTTCAGCGGCAAATTCAGCAATGTTGGTGATCGCCACTTGGAATTGTTCGTGTGCATACATAACCGCACCTAGCATAACTTTTTCAGAAAGTTCAGACGCTTCTGATTCAACCATTAACACCGCCTCATTTGTGCCGGCAACCACCATGTCTAAATCTGAATTTTTTAGTTCAGAGTAGGTTGGATTAAGTGTGTACTCACCATCTGTATAACCAACTCTAGCACCACCAATAGGACCATTAAATGGAACACCAGAGATTGAAAGTGCTGCTGATACACCTAACATTGAAATCATATCTGGATCAACTTCAGAATTAGCGGAAATAACAGTGATAGTTACTTGTACTTCGTTTACAAAACCAGCTGGAAACAAAGGTCGAATAGGGCGGTCAATTAAACGACATGTCAGGGTTTCTTTCTCAGTCGCTCTTGCTTCACGTTTTAAAAATCCACCAGGGATCTTACCTGCGGCGTAAGTTTTTTCTACGTAATCTACGGATAGTTCAAAGAAATCTTGACCGGGTTGTGTTTCTTTAGAAGCAACCACAGTAACTAATACTTGTGTGTCATCCATGCTGGCTAGTACTGCACCATGTGCTTGCCTAGCAATACGGCCAGTTTCTAAGGTGATTGTGTGTCTACCCATGGCAAAGCTTTTTTTAATGATATTCATTTCCATGAAAACCTCCGTAAAGTAATTAAAAGGTGTTCTATGGTTTTGAGTTGAATAAGCTTTATTTGAAACACACCAGTTGATATGTTTTAGATAAAACTTAAGGTAGAATTTTAAGTCATAAAACGAGAGTTATTATCCCTAAAATCAATCAATTATGACGACTAAATTTTTCTTAAATAGATCAATTGCAAGTTCTGAATGTTGGTCTGCATCAATACTGCGTTGATTACAAAATTGGATCATAATCTGACTATTAAATGCTTGAAAGTCGAATGATTCACCATTAATAAATACTTTGAGCACCCCATTATTTAAAAGATAGGCAATGTTGCAGCTTGGGTGTAGCTGATAATGTGCTTGATAATCAAATACACCAGACTCAAAGTGTTGTAATATTTGGATATCTAGGGAGTCTAGTTGAGTGACAAAACAGGCGAATTCTTCAGCATTAATGTTAAGTATTTGCTGTGCTTGAATGATAGCTGAGTTGGGTATCAATGCTGGCGTATTTTGATTCTCCCAAATAGGGTCTTGATAGTATTGATTTTTATCCCTAGACTGCTGATCGATTGATTCATATAATTCTTGCGTTGAATAAGCGCGATAACCAAATGACAAAGTGGTGCACTCATCATCTAAGCTAACCCCGTGGTGGGCTACTTTAGGCGGTACATAAAGCACATCTCCTGGCTCCACGTCCCACACGTATTCTGCTTCAAAGGTATTCATGATTCTAAGTGGCACTTCATTCAGATAATTATCTAATTCACAATGTTTGCTGCTAATATACCAACGACGCCTACCACTACCTTGTAGCAAGAAGACGTCGTAATAATCAAAGTGAGGCCCAACACTACCACCTTTGGCTGCATATGAGATCATCACATCATCAAAGCGCCAACGTGGAATAAAATCAAATTGTTGGATTAGATCGTGCACCTTATCCACAAATCGATCTACCCCTTGAACTAGTAACGTCCAACCTTGTTCGGGCAATTGGGTAAAGGTGGTTTCAGTAAAAGGACCATTGGTTAAGGACCATTGCTTGTTGTTTATTGAGCCAGTGATTAGACGTGATTCAAATTCTTCTTCAAGTGATAATCCGGCCAATTCATTAGGTGCAATCGGTGATATAAAGTTAGGTAGCGCTTGTTTGATGAGCAAGGGTTTTTTTTGCCAATAATCAGTTAAAAATTCTTCTTCTGATATTGTTCCAAAATGAATCATTGTCTAGTTAAAATTACGTCTTTCATATATTCAAATTTTACATAGTGGTTATCACTATACAAGTATTATTAATTTATTAAGGAGTAGTAAGCATGTTTAATCCGATAGAAGTTCCATTTGGCTGTGTTATGTTGTTTAACGAGGTTAATTTAAAAGACGGCATTAAGATTGAAGATGTTGAGCTAACATTGGGCGAAATGTGTAATGTGGTTAAAAATAATTATGGCGATGATAATGGCGGCTTTATTGCTGGTCAAGTCTATGAAAATTCTGGATTTATCTCAGGAGAGGGTTCGTTTGAGAATATTGAGAAGGCCAAAGAAGAGCGTGGTGAGATTGTTATTGTAACATTCTGGAAATCATTTGAGCAACATGAGAAGTCTCATGCTGATGAATTATTCAAGTCGAAATTTGACGAGTTGCTAGAGTTTTGTGATGATGCTAACGAGTTAGGCTATAAAATGCTCTGGCAAGGTACACCAGAAGACCACTAAATTATCAATCAAGGAAAAATATGACACGAACTATTACACCTGAAGCACTTAAAGGTATTAACACTGATAACACAATCATTTTGGATATTCGACGCGAAGATGACTACACTTCGTCAAACGATATTATTCCCGGGGCAACATGGAAAGATCCCTCTAGGGTCACTGAATGGATTGACTCTATTGCAACCAACAAGCTTGTGGTTATTTATTGTGTTCGAGGTGGTGGCGTGAGTAACAGCGTACTTGATAGTCTGCATGCTGGTGGTATTAATGCACAATTTATCGAAGGTGGAATTGAAGGATTGAAAGAAGTTGGTGGTGTGGTAGAGACTAAATAACACCCTTGTATTTGTTGATCAAATTTATTAACAACACTTCTTAACCCTGGATATGGATAGGGCGCCCGGATTTTTTTAATTGCAAAATTGGTTACCCTCCGACACCTTTACCTCAGGAGTTAGACAGACGCTTTAAGAAGCCCTCACGCGAACCAGCATTGATCCAGCCAGTGGCGATCGTTTTGCTGAGCTTATTATTCACCCGACCACGATGGATGTGAGAGGGGGAAGCAGGAAAGATCACCAACTTTCCTCGCTCTGCAGCTTCATGATGCTGCTGCCAGTGGAATTCTGTGCCAGCTTCCTCCACAGAATCACAGTAGAGGATCCAGGCTAACACGCGATTCCCTGGCTCGGTGGCCTCGTCGCTAATCGTCCAGTCGCAGTGCCACTGACGGAAGCCTTCACCAGGGGCGTAACGTTGTAGATTGAATATAGGCATGACAAACAACTCTTGATCCGGGCAGACTTGGCGAAACATAGGTCGCTCCTGTAGGTAGCGTTCCAGTCCTGCTGAAACACCCCGAACGATCAGATCTGCAAGTGCAAATTTTTCAGGGTCTGAGCGGTTGAGCGCCACAAGGCTGATGTCTGTTGAAACTTTGGCCGGCTCCGCATCGCTACCACCGGGACCAAAGGCCACACCTGGACGCTGTAGATCTTGGCGTCGTTCAAAGAAGTCCATGACGCCATCAGCAACTGCCTCATAGCCAGAATTTTGGTATCGATCGATCAGCTGCATGTCAGAAATTTCTTTATGTGAAATTTGATTGTTATTGGTGGTAGTTTGGCGCTTCTTTAGTGATACTAACATCATGCACATGCGACTCTACCATACCTGCCGAGGTGACTTGCACAAATGCCGCTTCAGTGCGCATTTTGTCTAGCGTTTCACAACCGGTATAACCCATCGATGATCTAACACCACCGACCATTTGGTGAATGATAGGGCGTACAGAGCCTTTGAATGGCACGCGACCTTCAACACCTTCTGGTACTAATTTGTCTGCCTTAGAGTCTGACTGGAAATAACGATCAGAGGATCCATGTGCTTGATTCATGGCGCCAATAGATCCCATGCCACGGTACGATTTGTATGAGCGGCCTTGGTAAAGTTCTACTTCGCCTGGTGACTCTTCAGTACCTGCTAACATTGAGCCAAGCATGACGCAGTAAGCACCTGCAGCGAAGGCTTTAGCAATATCACCTGAATAGCGAATACCGCCATCAGCAATCAATGGAATGCCAGTACCTCTTAGTGCGTCAGCTACATCTGAGATGGCCGTAATTTGTGGTACACCGACACCAGCAACAATACGCGTGGTACAAATACTGCCTGGGCCAATACCGACTTTAACACAGTCTGCACCTGCTTTAACTAGATCAAGTGCTGCTGCACCGGTGGCAATATTACCAGCAATAATGTTTAAATTAGGATGTTTGGCTTTGGTTTTTTTAACACGATCAAGTACACCTTGGGAATGTCCGTGTGCTGTATCAATCACAATCACATCTACACCCGCTTCAACCAGTGCATCGATGCGCTCACCTGTGCCAGCTGCAACACCAACGGCTGCACCGACACGTAGTTGCTCGGCATCGTCTTTACAGGCGTTTGGAAAATCGCTAGATTTTTGAATGTCTCTAACCGTAATCATGCCCAATAGATCAAATTGATCGTTGGTGATGATCACACGTTCAATACGGTGTTGTTGTAATAGGGCACGCACTTCTGCCATATTGGTGCCTTCAGCCACAGTAATAAGTTTGTCTTGCGGTGTCATGACATTTTCGACCACTTCTTCTAATCGAGTTTCAAATCGAACATCACGACCAGTGACCAAACCAACAATGGTGTTACCATCAACTACTGGCAGGGCAGAAATATTGTGTCGCTGCTGCATATCAAAAATATCTTTAATGGTAGCTTTAGGTGAAATACTAATAGGGTCTTTAATAATGCCTGATTCAAAACGCTTAACATCGCGTACTTCATTAGCCTGTTGTTCAATTGACATATTCTTATGAATAATGCCAATACCACCTTCTTGAGCGATAGCAATAGCCAATCTGGCTTCAGTGACTGTATCCATCGCAGCTGATAGGATCGGTGTATTGAGCGTGATATTTTTAGTTAGTTGCGTTTTTAAGCTGACTTCCTTTGGCATGGTAGTTGAATGTGCCGGAACCAATAATACATCATCAAATGTTAGTGCGGTTTTTAGTAAGTTCATTTAATATCTCCTTTGATTTGTACGTTTTGGAAAGACAAAGCCTATGATAAAGCCGAAAAATAACACAAGTGCACCAACAATAAACCAGTTTCTAGCGCTGGAATCTTGGTCAGAAGTGTTGTTGTTTTGTAGTAATTGAATTTCTGCTTTAAGTCTGAGTATTTGTGACTCTAGGTTTTGATTGGTGTCTTTAAGTGCAAGAGCATCTTTGTAAATCCCTTCTACATATTCTTTTTCAGCTTGTGATTTACTGGTTTCTATTGCTAGTTTTGTATTGCTTTCTTTTAACAGGTCAACCTCTTCTTCTAAAGCTTTTCTTTTAGATGTTTGTTGAGAAATCAACAATTTATTAGCATTGTAAGTTTGTCTGAGCTTTCTTAATTGTGCTTTAGCAGGTAGAACACTGGTTAAGTAACGAGAGATCATCCAGCCTGTGGTCTGCTCAAATTTCACTTGAGTCCAGCCGCTGTCAGTCGATAATAACTGTAGTTTGGTGCCAGAAGGCAACATTCTAAGTAAATTACTTGGGTTGCTTTGAATCTTGCTAGCAGATCGCATTGGGATATCAACCGTATCTGTAACATATACATACGACTGTGCATTCGCCAATGAATACGTTAACAATAGTGACACAAATAAAGACTTTGTTAATCTCATAAGTTGGCTATTTTCTCCAATTGTGTGGATAAATCAGCAATGGCATTTTCAACCGAGGTTAGTTTTTCTTTTTCTTTATTAACCACGGCCTCAGGCGCACCACTGATAAACTTTTCGTTGTTAAGCTTACCTGCAAATTGCGCCCTTTGCTTGTTTAATTTTTCAATTTCTTTGTTAAGTCGAGCTGCTTCCTGATCCTTGTCAATCAGTCCAGCTAATGGAATCAATATTTTCATTTCGCCGACTAGTGCTGTAGCTGATTCTGGCGCTTCATCATTGACGTTAAGATAGCTGATCTTTTCCAACTTGGCCAAACTACTTAACACCTGTGAGTGAGCATCTAAACAATGTTGATCACTATTACTGATATTTTGCACGAAACAAGGTAAAGGCTTTGAAGGTGGAATATTCATCTCACCACGGATTTGACGAATACCCAAAATAAAGGTTTGTAACCATTGCATCTCTTCTTCAGCCTGAGTAGAGATTAAATCATTTTCAACCTCTGGGTAAGATTGAGTCATTAAGCTTTCACTATCTTTGCCTGTAAGTGCACAACATTGCTCATAAACCTCTTCAGTAATAAAAGGAATGATTGGATGTAATAAAGTCAAAATCTCGTTTAGTACTTTCAGTAGCGTTGCTTGAGTACCAGCTTTAGTTGTGTCATCTGCTAACAATGGTTTGGATAATTCTAAATACCAATCACAATAATCATGCCATACAAATTCGTATAATTCATGACTCATTAAGTCAAGACGGTAGTCTTTTAGGTGTTTTTCAACATTTACTTTAGTGGCTTGCAAGCGTGATAGAATCCATTCATCTGAAATAGACAAACTGGCTTTGGTATCAATATTATCACCTTCAAGTTTCATTAATACAAAGCGAGAAGCGTTCCATAATTTATTACAGAAATTACGATAACCCTCAACACGCTTAAGGTCAAATTTTATATCACGACCAAACGAAGCCAGTGCTGCAAAAGTAAATCTAAGTGCGTCAGTGCCGAATGAAGGTATACC
>QOAH01000044.1 GCA_003978185.1 Candidatus Thioglobus sp. | reverse complement strand
ATGCAGCTGTGAATAAAGAAGTGGCAGCATTGGTTAAACAAGCCAAAGCCAAACAAGTTGAATTTGACAAGTTCTTTGAAGTTGAGCGCGCTAAGATTGAGGAGGGTGCAGAATTACCACCAGGCGTTATGAAGATGGTTAAAGTTTACGTGGCAACTCGTAAAACTCTTCAAGTCGGTGATAAGATGGCTGGACGTCATGGTAACAAGGGTGTGATTTCACGTGTATCTCCAATTGAAGATATGCCTTACCTTGAAGACGGTTCAACCGTTGATGTGGTGCTTAATCCATTGGGCGTACCATCACGAATGAACGTTGGTCAAGTATTAGAAGTTCACTTAGGTTATGCAGCAAAAGGCTTGGGTTATAAAATTGCCGCCATGTTGGATGAAAAACGCACTGAGATGGTAAAAGAAATCAGAGCATTCTTAGATAAGATTTACAATTCTTACGGAAAGCAAGAAGACTTAGCTTCATTTACCGATGAAGAAATCATTGAATTAGCTAACAACTTGCGCGAAGGCGTACCGATGGCAACCCCAGTATTTGACGGCATTAAGGAAGAAGATATTAAATCATTATTGAAAATGGCTGATCTTCCAGAGTCTGGTCAGGAGCAGTTATATGATGGCCGTACCGGTGAGGCATTTGATCGCCCAGTAACGGTTGGTTATATGCACATGCTTAAGCTTAATCACTTAGTAGATGACAAGATGCATGCTCGTTCAACGGGTCCTTACTCATTAGTAACGCAACAGCCGCTGAGTGGTAAAGCACAGTTTGGTGGTCAACGCTTTGGTGAGATGGAAGTATGGGCATTAGAAGCTTACGGTGCAGCACACACATTACGTGAAATGCTAACCGTGAAGTCAGATGACGTTGCTGGCCGTGCGAAGATGTATAAGAGTATTGTTGATGGTGTTAACTTGACTGAGTCAGTCATGCCAGAATCATTTAACGTATTGGTCAAAGAGATCCGATCGTTAGGTATTGACGTTGAACTTGAGCAACACTAATTAGGAGAATCCGATGAAAGATTTATTACAAATTTTAAAACAGCAGAATAAAGAGCAAGATTTTGATGCGATTCGAGTTGGACTAGCTTCTCCTGAGAAGATTCGTTCATGGTCATATGGTGAGGTAAAAAAACCTGAAACCATTAACTACCGTACGTTCAAACCTGAAAGAGAAGGTTTATTCTGTGCTAAGATTTTTGGCCCAATGAAAGATTTTGAGTGTTTGTGTGGTAAATACAAGCGCATGAAGTTCCGTAACGTCGTTTGTGAAAAATGTGGCGTTGAAGTTACCTTATCTAAGGTTCGTCGTGAACGCATGGGTCACATTGAGTTAGCTGCACCAGTTGCACATATTTGGTACCTTAAATCATTACCTTCACGTTTAGGTCTATTGATGGATATGACGCTGAAAGATATTGAGCGTGTCTTATACTTTGAAGCTTTCTTAGTAACAGATCCTGGTTCTACACCACTCGTGCACAAGCAATTATTAACCGAAGAGATGTATTTTGATGCACTTGATGAATACGGTGATGATGAGTTTGAAGCGAAAATGGGTGCTGAAGCTATTCAAGATGTTTTAGCAGAAATGCAGCTTGAAAAAGAAGCAGCTAACTTGCGTGAAGATAGCTTAAACACTAAATCTCAAACTAAACTTAAGAAGTACAATAAGCGTCTTAAGTTAATCGATTCACTAATCCAATCAGGTAATAAGCCAGAATGGATGGTGTTAAAAGTATTGCCAATCCTTCCGCCAGATTTACGCCCATTAGTACCGTTAGATGGCGGCCGTTTTGCAACTTCTGATTTGAATGATTTATACCGTCGTGTGATTAACCGTAACAACCGTTTAGGTCGTTTATTAGAGTTAGATGCGCCAGAAATTATTGTTCGTAACGAAAAGCGTATGTTGCAAGAAGCAGTTGACTCATTGATTGATAATGGTCGTCGTGGCCGTGCAGTGATGGGCAATAATCGTCGTCCGCTTAAATCAATTGCCGACATGATTAAAGGTAAGCAAGGTCGCTTCCGTCAAAACTTACTCGGTAAGCGTGTTGACTATTCAGGTCGTTCAGTGATTGTCTGTGGTCCATACCTTAAATTACATCAATGTGGTTTACCCAAGAAAATGGCATTAGAGTTATTTAAGCCGTTTATTTATCACCGCCTAATAGCCCAAGGTTTAGCTTCAACAATTAAAGCCGCTAAGAAGATGGTGGAAAGTGAGGTTCCTGAAGTATGGGATATCCTTGAAAGAGTCGTACATCAACATCCGGTGTTACTTAACCGCGCACCAACATTACACCGTTTAGGTATTCAAGCGTTTGAGCCTTTATTGATTGAAGGTAAGGCAATTCAATTACACCCATTAGTTTGTGGCGCATTTAACGCTGACTTTGATGGTGACCAGATGGCGGTACACGTACCATTATCTGAAGAGGCACAACTCGAAGCAAGAACACTCATGTTAGCTTCTAACAACGTGTTACACCTTGCGAGTGGTGAACCGATTATCGTACCTTCACAGGACGTTATTTTGGGCTTGTACTACATGACACGTGATAAGATTAATCAAAAAGGCGAAGGCATGGTTTTTGTTAATCCGGCTGAAGCTTTAAATGCTTATGAATCTGGCGCTGCAACATTACATGCAAAGGTTAAATTACGTATTCAAGAATATGAAAAAGTCGATGGCAAATACCAGCCAACAACAAAACGTATTGTTGATACAACCATTGGCCGTGCAATTTTCTCAAGTATTTTGCCAGCAGGCTTATCATTCGATTTAATCAACGAAGCTATTTCTAAGAAAGTAGTTTCTAATTTGATTCATGTTTGTTATCAAACACAAGAGTTAAAAGACACGGTTATTTTTGCTGACCAGATGATGTATATGGGTTTCAAATACTCAACTAAGTCAGGTATTTCATTCTGCACAAACGACATGACTATTCCTGATACTAAAGCAGGTATGATTGAAGAGGCAGAAGCACAAGTAAAAGACGTGCTAAAGCAGTACTCACAAGGTGTGGTAACTGATGGTGAACGTTATAACAAGGTGATTGATATTTGGTCTCGTACTTCAGAGAAAGTCGCTAAGGCAATGATGGATGAAATCGGTTTTGAAGATTTTATCAATGCTGATGGTAAAACTGAAAAACTGGCCTCATTTAACTCAGTTTATATGATGGCTGATTCTGGTGCTCGTGGTTCTCCAGCACAGATGCGTCAGTTAGCCGGTATGCGTGGTCTAATGGCCAAGCCGGATGGATCGATCATTGAAACGCCCATTACTTCAAACTTCCGTGAAGGTTTGAACAACATGCAATACTTTATTTCAACACACGGTGCACGTAAAGGTCTAGCTGATACAGCACTAAAAACAGCAAACTCAGGTTACTTAACACGTCGTTTGGTGGATGTTGGACAAGATTTAGTGGTTAATGAAGTTGATTGTGGTACTGAAAATGGACTCATCAAAAAAGCCTCAATTGAGGGTGGTAATATCGTACAAACACTCGGTGCTGCAGTACTAGGTCGCGTTATGGCTGAAGATGTATTGGTGCCAGATTCAACCGAAGTATTTTTGGCTAAAGGTCATTTGGTTACTTTAGAAGACAAAGATAAGATTAATGAGTTAGGTATTGAATCAATCAAAGCACGTTCTACCATTACATGTGACACTCGCTATGGTGTTTGTTCATCATGTTATGGTAATGATATGGCTCGTGGTCATAAGATTGGTGTTGGTGAAGCTGTCGGTGTAATTGCAGCGCAGTCTATTGGTGAGCCAGGTACACAGTTAACCATGCGTACGTTCCACATTGGTGGTGCAGCATCTGCATCAACAGCGGTAAGTAGTGTCAACATCAATACAGATGGTGTAGCTCATTTAGAAGGTATGAAGTCAATCACTAACGCTAATGGTGACTTAGTGGTGATTTCTCGCTCATCTGAAGTAACCATTCGTAACATCAAAGGTCAAGAAGTTGAGCGCTATAGGATTCCTTATGGTGCGATCGTTCATGTCCAAGATGGTGGCGTTGTTAAAGCAAAAGATAAGATTGCAGATTGGGATCCGCATACACATCCAATTATTTCTGAGCAGTCAGGCCGTGTTATTTTTGTTGATTTTGTTGAAGGTGTTACTGCTAACAAAAATACAGATCCATTAACAGGCTTAACTTTCTTCGAGATGATTGATGAAGCAGAAAGATCAGCAGCAGCAAAAGGCTTGAAGCCACTGATTAAAGTGGTGGACGAAAATGATTCAGAAATGGTGTTGTCAACGCATTACTTGCCTTCAACAGTGAAGATTAATTTAGAAGACAATCAGGTTATTACTGCAGGTGAAGTTTTGGCCAAGATTCCAAAAGATCTGTCTAAGACCAGTGATATTACTGGTGGTCTACCACGTGTTGCTGATTTATTTGAAGCACGTAAAGCCAAAGATCATTCAATCCTTGCAGAAACAGCAGGTGTTATTAGTTTTGGCAACCCGACTAAATCTAAAGATCGCTTAGTTATTACCTCGAAAGAGGGTGAAGCGACTGAGATGATGATCCACAAATGGCGTCAAATTAACGTATTTGATGGTGAAACGGTTGAAAAAGGTGACGTAGTTTCTGATGGACCATCTAATCCACACGATATTTTACGTTTGTTGGGTGTTGAAGCGCTGGCTAACTATGTGGTTAAAGAAGTACAAAATGTTTACCGCTTACAAGGTGTAAATATTTCAGACAAACACATCGAAGTCATTGTTAAGCAAATGCTACGTAAAGTTGAAGTGCTTGATGCGGGTGATTCTTCATTCGTTAATGGCGAAACTGCAGAGTATGCACGTGTTATTGATACCAATAAACAACTAACAGCACAAGGTAAAGATCTAGTGATTTACCAAAGACTGCTAATGGGTATTACCAAAGCATCATTGGCAACAGAATCGTTTATTTCTGCGGCGTCGTTCCAAGAAACAACACGTGTTTTAACCGAAGCTTCAACCACAGGTCGTGTCGATACATTACAAGGCCTGAAAGAAAACGTGATTGTTGGTCGTTTAATTCCGGCAGGTACAGGCTTTACGTACCATCAAGAAAAGCGTGCGAAGCGTGCTGCAAGCATTATGCAAACAGCTGATGCTGAAGCAGCACTTTCAGCACAGTTGAGTGAGGCGGAAGAGGCAACTGAAGAGTAGCAATACACTTTACTAATAAAAAAAACCGCATTCATGACTGACTGCGGTTTTTTTTCGTCTGTGACTAAGACACACGTGCCATACCAACAACGCTTGGTATAAAATGCGATTATGAATAAAGCAAGTTTTGATCAGCATGTGGCAGATGGGTATAATCATATCCCCGTCTATAAAGCCGTCGCCATTGACACAGATACCGCGTTAGGCCTGTATTTAAAATTAGCCAACAATTCTTACTCTTATTTGTTTGAGTCGGTTCAAGGTGGTGAAAAATGGGGTCGTTACTCGATGATTGGCCTACATGCACAAACTGTTATCAAAGTGTTTGACCATGAGGTTCGTATTGAGCAAGAAAGTGAACTACTAGAATCAATCCAAGTAAAAGATCCGCTAGCATGGGTTGAACAATACTTAGGTCAATACAAGGTTCCAGAGTTAGATGCCTTGCCAGAATTTAATGGCGGCTTAGTGGGTTACTTTGGTTATGAAATTATTCGCTATATCGAGCCCAAACTGTCTAACATCGACAAGCCTGATGAGCTCGGTGTGGCGGATATCTTGCTAATGGTGTCAAACGATTTAGTAGTGTTTGATAACCTACTTAATCAAGCTTTTGTGATTACCCATATTGACCCAAGCAAACAAAGTTATGAGGACGCACTAAGCCGTTTAGATGAAATTACCAAGCAAATTGATCAGTCACTAGAGCCTTCTAACTATCAATCAGACCAAATTACTGAACAAGATTTCACCTCAAGTTTTGGTGAAGAAAATTACAAAAATACAGTTAAAAAAATCCAAGAATATATTGTGGCAGGTGATGTGATGCAAGTGGTGCCTTCACAACGACTCAGTTGTAAATTTAGCGCACCACCGGTGGAGTTGTATCGTCAACTCAGGCGTCTTAATCCATCCCCTTATATGTATTACCTTAATTTAGATGATGTGGCAATCGTGGGCTCTTCACCAGAAATTCTAACTCGTGTAGATGGTGATAGGCGAGCAACGGTTCGCCCAATAGCCGGTACGCGAACTCGCGGTACGAATGAAAAAGAAGACTTGGCACTAGAGAAAGATTTGTTAGCCGATGAAAAAGAAATCGCAGAGCATCTAATGTTGATTGATCTTGGTCGTAATGATCTCGGTCGTATCGCCAAAACGGGCACAGTTGAGCTCACAGAAAAAATGTTTGTTGAGCGTTATTCACACGTGATGCACATTGTCTCAAATGTTGAATGTGAATTACAAGACAGCATGAGTGCCATTGATGTACTCAAAGCAACCTTCCCAGCAGGCACACTCAGTGGTGCGCCAAAAGTACGCGCCATGGAGATCATCAACGAGGTTGAGCCACTCAAACGTAATATCTATTCAGGTGCCATTGGTTATTTGTCATGGCATGGATGTATGGACATGGCCATCGCTATACGCACAGCTGTGATAAAGAATGAAACACTCTATGTACAAGCAGGCGCAGGCATTGTTCATGATTCAGTACCACAATCAGAGTGGGATGAAACCATGCATAAAGCACGTGCGTTGATTAGGGCTGCTGAATTAGTATAGGTTGTTTTAAACTGCTCTATATTAGTGAACTATAAAAGTGTTGCATTTGTTTTTTTTTCGCATATCATATGGGCCTAGTTAGGTTTATTAATAAGCCTTTCGGGGATTTATTTATTTTATAAAGAGGAGAGAAAATGATTAAGAAAAAACACTTTTCTACATTGTTAGTATCTGCAGCAGTAAGTGTAGCAATTTTTGCTTCACCGGCAATGGCAGGTAAGAAAGATGTGAAAGCCCTTAAAAAAGCAACCAAAACATGTACGAAGGTAAACCCTTCAGATGTAGAGGGTTGTGCGTTGTCGTTTAGTAGAAGACACGGAAACTGCTTAGGTTGTCATACAATCAAAGGTGGAGCGCAGGCTGGTAATATTGGTCCTGGACTAGTTGCAATGAAAGCAAGATTTCCAGACAGAGCGGTGTTAAGAGCTCAAATTTGGGATGCAACGGTTAAGAATCCAAATTCTATGATGCCTCCGTTTGGTAAGCATAATGCGTTGTCTGAGAGTCAAATTGACAAAATCACAGATTACATTCACACACTATAAATAATAGGAGAAAATAATGAAAAGAAGATTATTTTTAAAAAGCGCAATGGCAGGTTCTGCAGTTGCAACAGCAGTAGGCGCAGGCTTATTAACCCCTTCAATGGTGTTTGCTAATTCAGCAGCGTTTAAGGCAACATCTGCTGCAGCAAGTACAGCAGTAGCAGGTGCTGGTAAAGGTTCATTTAAGTTTAAAGCCCCTAAGATTGCTGAAAATGGTGCGGTAGTACCAATGACAGTAGATGCTTCTAAGATGGACGGCGTAACTAATATTTCTATTATGGTTATGAAAAACGGTACACCATTAGCAGCTTCATTTAACTTAACTGGCGCTCAAGGCTATGTTTCTACTCGTGTTAAGATGGGTAAAACATCTCCAGTAGTGGCATTGGTTACAGCAGGTGGTTCAACAACGGCAGTTACTCAAGAAGTAAAAGTAACTATCGGTGGTTGTGGCGGTTAATTAACTAATATTACAGGAGAATATAAAAATGGCAAAAATTAAATTAAAGCCTAAGGCTAGAAAAGGCGTTATCGGTATTAAAGCGTTAATTAAACACCCAATGGAAACTGGTCTTCGTAAGAAGAAAGGTAAAGTAGTACCTGCAAACCATATTGTACATATGGTTATTCTACACAACGGTAACACAGTTGTAGATGCGGATATTGGTAGCTCTGTTTCTAAAGACCCGTACTTTAAATTTAACGTTCCTGGCGCAAAAGGCGACGAGATCACGATTAAATATAAAGACAGCAAAGGTAAAACAGGTTCTGCGACTGCGAAATCTAAATAGCTTTTATAATTGAGGAGAGATCAATGAAAAAACTAATAACTGCAGTAGTCAGTTTAGGTTTGATGGTTGGCACTGTGTCTGCTGGTACAGATGTAGATGCAGACCGTAAAGCCTTTGTTGCCCACTTTAAATCTATTAAACCGAATGTTGAGTTTGCAGAGTATACCAATGGTGTATATGCTTACGATCAGGGTTCAAGAGAGCAATTTGAAGAAATTATAGACGGTATTCCGCCTTATGAAGCAGCGGTAGAGAAAGGCGAGGTAGAGTTTGAAAAATTTAGCATGGGCAATTGTAAAGAATTTAGCGACTTATCAACGGCACGTCTTAATTACCCGTACTTTGATGATGCAGCCGGTACAGTGGTGACACTAGAGGGTGATATCCGTAAATGTTACAATGAGCAGACTGGCAAGAAAATGCCAACAATGAAGGGTAAGATTACTCGAATTAGTGCTTATATTTCTGACCAAGCAGCTGGTGGAAAAATTAATGTAAAAGTTGAATCTGATGCTGCAAAAGCAGCGTATGAAAAAGGCAAGTCTTTTTTCTATGCTAAGCGTGGCCAGTTCAACATGTCATGTGCAGATTGCCATGTTTATAATGCCGGTAGCAAAGCCAGAGCTGATATCTTATCACCAGCATTAGGTCATACAACACATGTGCCAATGTATCGTGCGAAGTGGGGTGGTCTAGGCACACTACATCGTCGTTATGGTGGTTGTTTGAAGAACATGCGTGCTAAACCTTTGTATGCACAAAGTGAAGAGTATCGTAACATGGAGTTTTATCACCAAGCAATGAGCAACGGTCTTGAGATCACTGCTGATCGTTACAGAAAATAGGGGAATATGATGAATAAAATATTATTAACAACAACCTTGACTGTATTTGCATTAACGGCTCAAGCTGATTTTCTAGGTAGTGATCATAACTGGAACAATGGATCGTCTGACCCTTATAAAACGGCAATTACAGCCGCTGAAACTGACTATGCGGCAGCATTGGTAGCAAGAATGGCATGGCGTGATACAGGCAAGATGATTAAAGAGGCTAAGAAGCTTCATAAGGCTGGCAAGGTTGATGTAGCGACTGCATTGGCTAAAAAAGCTCACAAGCAAGCAGTAAATGCATTAGCACAAGCTGCGGTTGCGGGTTCGGCTGGTCCTAGATTCTAGCAATCTAAACAGTTAAATAAAAAATACCCCTTGATTGGGGTATTTTTTTGTCTGTTTTAAGAATTTCCAAAGTTTTTTATAATCTACTTTAAATTGGATTTTTATGTTGATAACAGTCCTTAAGGCAGCTATTTCCAAGGGTTATTATTTATTTTTTTAATCTTTAATTTGTTGCTAGTTAACCTGTTTTTATTTTTTATAAAATTTTACAAAAAGTTGATTTCATTTGCTAGATTTAGAGTTGTAAAATAGAGTTAATTTTTTAATTAATTTTTAAAATTATTAACCTTGTTTAATGTCTAATTCTGAGTTTGTTCATTTACATTGTCATAGTGAATATTCTGTTGAGAATAGTTTAATTCGTATACCAAAATTGGTAGAAAAAGCTAAAGAACTCGGTATGAGCTCTATTGCGCTAACCGATAATGCTAATTTATTTGCAGCAGTTAAACTTTATAAAGCTGCTAAAGATGCTGGTATTAAGCCAATCTTTGGTGCTGAGCTTGTCCTTAAGGGTGAAGAGCAAAATTTTTCTCTACTGCTTTTGTGCCAAAACCAACAAGGTTACCTGAATTTATCTGAGCTGATTTCATTGTCTTATTTACAAGGTCAAACGCTTGATGGTGTGAGTATTACTGCCGAGCAGTTACAAGCGTACCACCAAGGGTTGCTACTCATTGCGCTACCGGTGCGTAGTGATGTGGCACAACACTTAATTAATAACCAAATACCTGAGGCAAATCAACAAGCTCAAGCTTGGAAAGATATTTTTGGCGATCGTTTTTACCTAGGAGTGCAACGCACTAGTCGAACTTATGATGAGCGCCATTTACATCTTTGTATTGAGCTTAGCTTAGCGCTTGATATTCCTTTGGTGGCAACCAATGACGTGGAATTTTTACAAAAACAAGATTTCGACGCACACGAGGCCAGAATCTGTATTTCCCAAGGTGGCTTATTGGATGATGCACGCCGTGAAAAACATTACCACGCTGAGCAATATTTAAAATCAGGTGAAGAAATGGAGACTCTGTTTTCTGACTTGCCTGAGGCAATCATTAACAGTGCTGAAATCGCCAAGCGTTGCAATGTGCATTTTGAATTGTATAAAAAGAATTATTTACCGGATTTTCCAATTCCAGAAGGATTGAGTATTTCGCAATTCTTCACTCAAGAGTCAGAAGCAGGTTTGGACAATCGCTTGCAAGGCATTAAAGTAGATCGTCAAGTTTATGACGATCGTTTGGCATTTGAATTATCAGTGATTATTCAAATGGAATTCCCAGGGTATTTTTTAATTGTTGCTGATTTTATTCGTTGGTCAAGAGACAATGGTATTCCTGTAGGTCCTGGTCGTGGCTCTGGCGCGGGCTCTTTGGTGGCTTATGCGTTAGGCATTACCAATGTTGATCCGATTAAGCATGAGTTATTATTTGAGCGTTTTCTCAACCCTGAACGTGTGTCGATGCCAGATTTTGATATTGATTTTTGCACCGATCGTCGTGATGAAGTGATTGAATATGTCTCTAAGAAGTATGGTGCTGAAAAAGTATCACAGATTATTACTTACGGCACCATGGCAGCTAAAGGTGTTGTGCGCGACGTAGGGCGTGTTTTAGGCCATCCTTACGGTTTTAGTGACCGGATATCTAAGTCTATCCCTAACGACCTTAAAATCAATCTTTCAAGAGCACTGGGTTATTTCAACGAAGGTGATTCACAAGAGAGTAAAGACAAGTGGTATTCTGAAGAATTGAAAAATCGATATGACTCCGAAGAGAGTGTCACTACTTTGATTGATTTATCACTAGAGTTGGAAGGTTTGGT
>QOAH01000008.1 GCA_003978185.1 Candidatus Thioglobus sp. | reverse complement strand
AAGTTAATAATATTGTTCAAATTATCTTCAACATGGGCTTCTTTACCAAACAATAAAGTAGGGATATTAGCATTGGCAAACACAGCAGCAATCTGCGCGCCCATCACACCACTACCTAAAATACCAACTTGACTAATCTTCATAATCATCTACCGCTAAAATTATTCGACGTAATTCAGTTAAATGCAATAATAACTGATGCTCATCGGTGCTAATTTGCTGTTGATCTAATAATGCATCAATGGCTTCAGGTGTATCAACATATTTAACTCTTTTATATATCTTTTCAGCCTGTATTGCAAGTGTATAAGCCTGATCTAATATATCTAGGGCACTATCTTTTACATGCAAAACATCACTTGTAAGTGCGTCTTTTAAATTAGGATTATTAACTAACTGATTAACCACTTTGTTTTGTAGCTTGATACTAGGGAGTGGTCGATTCACACCTCTAGGCAAGACAATCCACCTGAACACTGATGAAAAATTCAATTGACCACAAATATCACTAAGTAATACTTGTGATTGATGAACTTGTCTTTGCACACTCCAACGAATGAGGTCGTCAAAGTCATTATCCAATGCTTGGCGATATTTCAACAGAACAGAAAGACTATACATCTTAATCAACAGGTCAGAAAATAGACCGTTAATACTTTCTTGAAATTTAATTTTTGGACCAAATTTCATTAAAACAATCTCAACTAAAAAAGCAAAACTCGCACTTAAAGTGGCGAGCTGTTGGTAGCTATTTTTTTCAAAACCTTTAACACCTTTGGGTATCTTAGCAAGGCGACCACCACTGATTGCAAAGACAAAACTTTTGATTTTTACACCAATAATGTGTGCAAGGTGATGGCCTAATAATTGATTAAATAAGACTACATCTTTTTTCTCTAGACTCTCTAGTTCCTCTTTTAAAAAAGGATGGCAACGCATCAAGCCCTGACCAAAGATAATCATGGATCGAGTTAGTATATTAGCCCCTTCAACGGTAATAGCAATAGGAACCACTTGGTAAATATCAGACAAATAATTACGCTGCCCCAACATAACCGTTTTACCGCCATGAATATCCATAGCGTGATTAATATTGGTTCTTAATAATTCGGTATGATGGTATTTTAAAATCGCAGAACTCACAGATGGGTTAAGCCCCTGATCGAGCAAGTTCAAATGAAAATTGCTCATGGCTTTCATGGTAAGGGTGTCTGCGGCCATAGAGACTAGTTTTTCTGCTACACCCTGAAAACGATACAACGATTGTTTAAATTGCTTTCTAATCAAAGCATATTCAAGTGAGGTTTTAAGGCTGAGCTCGACACCTGCCAAGGACAAGGATGGGAGCGACACCCCTCGACCCAGGGAGAGCGACTCCATTAACATTGACCAGCCTTGACCAATCATAGCTTGACCGCCAATAACAGCAGATATTGGAATAAATACACCTTTTCCCTGGTGTGGACCATTGCTAAAATTAGAACCAATAGGGTGGTGGTGTCGACCGATGCTCACACCATCTAGAGCACTATCAACCAATGCACAAGTAATACCCAAATCTGACTGATTACCGATTAAGCCATCAGGATCATAGGTTTTAAAGGCAAGTCCAATGAGTGTCGCCATTGGTGCAAGGGTAGTGTAGCGCTTATCCCAATTTAGGAGAATGCCCAAGGTATTTTTACCATTGTAATCCTGCTGACAAATCACCCCAGAATCAACCATAGCACCAGCGTCTGAACCAGCGTTGGTTGAAGTGAGGGCAAAACAAGGGATATGCTCACCCGTTGCTAATTTTGGTAATAAATCTTGTTTTTGCTCATCTGTACCATAATGCAAAATTAATTCAGCTGGACCTAAAGAATTTGGTACCATCACTGTGACAGCCAATGAAGTATTGCAACTTGATAATTGAGTTAAAATTTTTGCATGTGCTTGTGCAGAAAAATCTAAACCACCATATTTTTTAGGAATGTTAAGTGACCAAAATCCTGCTGATTTTATTTGATCTAGAGTCTTGTCTGTTAAGCCAAACTGATTAAAAGTATCGCAAAGTTGGGGTACTTTTTTATGAATAAAATCTTGCTCTATAGCGCTCAAAGGCTTAGTTTCAACGTTTAATAATTCATTCCAATAAAGCTGATTAGTAAACAGTTGCTTTTCCCAGTGAGTGTCACCGCACTCCATAGCTACTTTCTCAGTCTCACTGATATTAAGTTTTGTTGTATTTACAAAACGAGAAACAATCGGTTTAATCAACAATAATCTAAAGAATGGAACAAACAAGATTAAATTAATCAATAATAGAATAGATCCCACTACCCAAATAATGATCTGGCTTAATTCTAAGCCAATAATTAAATAAAGTGTTGCTACTGAGAAAACAATAACAAAAAAAGGCAAAGACCGTTCAACTCTAGCAAATAAAACGGTTATACCGATAACCAATGCTACGTAATAAATGACAAGCATGGTTCTATCATAACCCTATTTAGGGTGAACGAACTGTTAAATAGGAGATGCGATTAATTGGGATTCATTCAGACCATTTTCGAGTAATAATTCACCTAAAAAGATCAACACTTCAGCTGGTGCCGAAACATATAAATCAGATTGATTGATGATATTTAAATCTAAGGACTTAAATATTTGTTTTGCCAATTTGTGACAATCGTTTTTATTCGATCGATCAAACTTACAGGCAATAGGCGTATAAGTGTAATCATCCATAATCACTTGCCAAGATTTTGCATGGTTTTCTAAGTAGGGGGCTCGCTCATCGGCAGGGTAGGCCCAATAAAAATACACTGGGTTAGACATCTCTAATGAGAAAGCATGCTCTACTAAGCTTCTAATTGGCGCAAAGCCACTATCCCAGGCGATAAATGCCATTGGTCGCGTTGAGGATTCTTTAAGCACAAAGATACCTTTAGGTCCTTCTAAGTCAATAACAGATTTAGACTTAATCTTCTTGTCAAACAGGGCGGTGGCAAAAGCGTCTTCAGGCATATTTCTAATATGAAACTCTAACTCCATACCGTGACAAGGGCAAGAGGCAAGCGGATATCGCGAGGTGTTGCCTTTAAAAGATAGCTCAACATCTTGACCTGCCATAAACTGCAGTGTTTTAGAGCGAGGCGTTCTAACGGTAATAATGGCTAAATTATCATTAATAAAGCTAACTTTTTTTACTTTGATTTCAATATTCTGGATGGCGATTGACTTTACATCACCAATCAAATCCAGTTCTAACTCAACGTCTGCAGTAGGTGCGTTGCAGCACATTAAAAACTCACCTTGATTTTTTTGATCATCGCTTAAAATGAAGTCGTGGTGCTTTATTTGCTTAATATTACCATCAATAAGCTTGGCGACACAGGCACCACAAGTGCCATTGCTACACTCGTAGTGCATCGCCAAACCGTGACGAAGCCCACCCTCGAGAATTGAATCATTTTCTGAGCATTCAAAATTCCTCTTATTATTCTTAAGTTGAATATTAAAGATCTGATTATGCATGTTTGCCATTATAAAGAGTAAGGCATACAATGATGACTAAACAAAACAAGAAAAGGCGTTAATACATGATCAAATTTAAAGTATTGGTGTTATTACTATTAAGTAGTGCTGTAATAGCTAATTACACACACCCTAGCGTTAATCGACTTATACAGGGTAATGATGAACCTGTCGGCGTGGTATTTGAGCTAGTTGAAAACGATAAAAGCACTTGGGAGTGGGCAGCACCAATGATTCAGGATTTAAGAATGCAATTGAAGGCAAAATATCCCGAAATTGAGATTGCCGTAGTATCACATGGTAGAGAGCAGTTTCAACTGATTAAGAAAAGGGCTAAACGCCAAAAAAAAGCAATTTCGATCTTAGAAGACTTAGTGCGTAAAGATAATGTTAACTTACACGTATGTGGCACGCATTCTTCATGGTTCGGCATAAATCCGAATAGTTATCTTGATATTGTTGATGTCACAGTTAGCGGACCTGCAAAAATTAATGATTATATTAATTTAGGTTATCAGCCAGTTCAGTTGTATAAACCCAGTCAAGTGAAATAGGGCGAGTGATTTGTTTTAATTCTAACTACTTAAGTTATTATTTAACATAATATAAATTATGCGTAGTTATTAGAGTTGTTGTGCAATAATACTTGAGAGCGCTTGTATATGGTCATCACGGTCATTCAACGCAGGAATATAACTAAACTCCTTACCACCGGCTTCCATAAAATACCCTCTATTCTCCTCATCGATCTCTTCTATGGTTTCCAAGCAATCAACAGAGAAGCCTGGGCAAATCACTTGTACATGATTAGTGCCATTTTTTGCTAAATACTCCAAACTACTCTTAGTTTGCGGCTTAAGCCATTCTTCGCGGCCAAATATTGACTGAAAACACAATTGGTACTCGTCTTTTTTCAAATTAAGCGCCTCAGCAAGCAGTCGAGTCGTATTAACACAGTGATCGTAATAAACATCACCATTATCGACAAAACGCTGTGGTATGCCATGGAATGAGATCATTAACTTGTCTGGCTTACCGTGTTGCGCTTGATGCTCAATCACCGAATTAACCAAAGATTGAATATAACCCTTATCTTGGTAATAATCATCAATAAACACCAGTTCTGGCGTATTTTTCCAAGCATTGAGCTCTTTATTAATCTCATCAAGGGTTGAAAGGGTTGTGGTATTTGAGTATTGGGGATACATCGGTAGCGCAATAATCTTGTCACAGCCTTTGTCTTTTAAACTTTGTAATGCCGAAGGAATCGATGGGTTGCCATAACGCATACCGACTTCAAAGGCCAAATGATCATACTGACTAAGTAGTGTTTTCTTAATGCCCTCAAGTTGTAAATTGCTGATATTTAATAGCGGTGATCCTTTACCAAATTTATCCCAAATTTTTTCGTAATTTTTGGCAGATTTTGCGGGTCTAATATTAAGAATAACTACGTTTAATGCCAACCACCAAATCAGTTTATTCGGTGGCTGAATAACACGATCATCTGACAAAAATTGCTTTAAATATCGTTTTAAAGCAGGCTTTGTAGGCGCATCTGGTGTGCCAAGATTGGTGAGTAAAATTCCAGTTTTCATTAAAAATTTTCTAGGTTTTGATCAATAAAATTTCGCACAAAATCATGTGTTTGAGCTGAGTGAAATCGGCCTACTTCTTCACCTCTAATAAAGGCAATAACCGTTGGAAATCCACGCACTGAAAACTGCCCTGCAATCTTCATATTTTCATCCTCAGCCTCAAGTTTTGTTAATGCAAATTCGCCCTCATTATACTCTGCTGTAACACTATTAAGGATAGGCTCTAGGATCTTGCACGGCCCACACCACTCAGCTGAAATATCCAAAATAACCAATTGCTTGTATGATTGATCAATTACTAAGACTTCAAAGCTCTCAAGCGAGACTTCAGTAGGGTATGCATTATTCATATTGAAAATCTAATACGAACGACTAACAATATTAAGTTTGTTATTTCTACGTCGTAAAATACGTGAAAAAATAAAGCTAATAATAAGGCCAAGAACTAACCCCACAACAAGAAGTAATAATGCATTACTATCCGATAGTGGGAGGGTGTTTTTTATAGATTGTGAATCAATATTTTCTTGAGAGACATCAGCCTTGACTTTGTTCAAATCTGATGTTATTTGTTTATCACTAATTGCTTTCATATCAATGATTTTAGCTATTAAATTATTATTTTCATTTTTCAGTCTAAGTAACACTTGTTCCAATGATTTAATTTTATTGGTGTCAGTATTTACCTTGTTTATAATTAAAGATTCAGGTGCTTTTTTTGTTAATTGGTCAGATAAAATCCAGCCCGTTAAATCATCTATAGAGACTTTAGACCAGCCAGAATAATGCATACTTATTAACGTTAACTGCGTATCTTTTGACAGGTTTTTAATTGTATTGGTATCACTAACGAGCTTGTCAGATCGTAATGCAACCGAATCTTGAGCAACGTACATATTCGATGCTGAGAATACAATAGAAGATAAAAAGACGAATAATAATAACAAGCTATATTTTTTCATAATCAAAATAAGTAGAATTTACTGACAGTATAAGCAAAAATAAGTGAAAAAACCTAAAAATAGTGAAAAATTTTACATAAAACATTAAAAATCAATGACTTATGTATTTTTTTAAATAGATTTTATTTTTAGACGATTATGATAAGACTCTACACTTGGTATTATTTTAATTAAAAAGCGCCTTAAATCGAAAATTTAAAGAAAATCATTAAAAAAACCTATTTTTTAATGATTCCTGCTAAGTCCTAACTTTTTTATGGACAAACTTCCCAGTAAAGCGATATTTTTGTTTTGGACTTTTTGGTTTATCTGGAACAGTTAGCTCAAAAAAACCACAATTGATTAGAGGGTCTAAAATTATTTGCTTAAATTTTGTTTTATTGGTTCTTTTTAAAATTTTAATTAACTCGGCAGCAGTGTTCTCAGTATTGCAATTTTTTAAAATTCTAACTTGGTCACTGCTTATATTTTCAACATTTAAACTTAGTCCCATCTTAGTCTCTAATGTGCTTAAAATACCTTTTGTACCAATGTTTTCTATGAAATCAAAACCTTGCTGTGAAACAACATTTTTGCTAGCAGTATTACGCTTAAGATCCTTGTTCCAATCTTGAGTTTCGCTGCTAACCACGCCCCTTACATTATCTTTGTTCCTACTAAACAAACCCATAACTAATAAATAAATTTCAAACAATGTGTAAAGTTTAACAAAATCATTTGTTTTATTGAAAGATTATTTAATGAATTGTATTAAATATTAAACAAAATAGCTGCTTCTTTAGCCTGGATACTAGTAGTGATAGATGTTTACGTTAATCTATAAATTAACGCCTATTTGCCACGTTATAGACCCTTCAAAGGGTAAATTACTCATAACAAATACTTTGCAGTATTAAAAATTTAAATGGGTGTGTATGAATTACCCCTAACAAGTCATTGTTACAAAATTATTGGAAGAGGTGATCTTGACTACGTCAAGTTAAGAAGAATCCTAAGTCTATTACTATTAAGACTGACGATTAATAAAGGTGTATTTTTGGAAAAAAGACAAAGCCCCAAGAATGACTGTTACCGAGGTAATGATAAGCAATGGCTTTGGATGGATTAATGGAGAATAAGAGCTGTATATTGATGCTAATGCGGAGCTAGCAACCAATAATGCAAACAATGTTAATGTTGATTTAATCAATTGCAAAGTATGCATGACTTAACTCCTTATCTTTTAAATTATAAATTAATGTATGGTTGTGTCTAACAACTGAGCCACTATAGATTGTGTAGAGCGAGAATTCTTTAAAGATGCCCTAGCAAACCATTTGTTAGCCTGTTGCGTATTCGCCTGAATCCCCTCACCTGTTAAATAAGCAAACCAAACGTTGTATTGTGCTAGCAAATTACCCTGATGTGCAGCGCTCTGATACCAATAAAAAGCATGATTTGTGTTCTTTTGAACATGGATACCTTTTTGAAAAATATTGGCCAATGCATACTGCGCTTCTGCGTCGCCCGTATAAGCCCTTTGTTGTAGATCAATGGTCTCAAGATTTAACTCAGATTCTGCTAATAAATGTTGGTTCATTTGACTCATAAGAATTTCACCTGTTTATTGTTGATTTATGTGAAATATACCATTACTTTTTTAGCTTGTAAAGTGCTTTTTTATAAAAAAATTAAATATTAATATTTTATTGTTAAATCAATAACTTATATTGTAATTATGGTACTTTTACCACTATTGGTATTTTTTAACTAAAATGAATGAATTACACTAGTGGTATAAAATAACTATAATAGTTAAAAAATACAAGGAATTTTAAGTACAAAATCATGGTAAACAAAACTAAAGACTATCTGGCTAAAGTACGCAAAAAGACTGGGCTTTCGGACTATAAGATAGCTCAAAAATATGACATTAATCAGTCCAATCTAAGCAAATATAAATCAGGAAAAACAGCCTTGTCTGAAACCCATGCTTGGCAATTTGCCAGTATTTTGGGTGTTAATCCTGCCATAGTGGTAGCTAACACCAAACTTGAGCACGCAAAACTCACGGGCAATAAATTGAAGGCCATATTTTGGCAGGAGCAGCTAGAAAACCTTTCAAATAGCTCAGAGCCTATCAAAATTGATATTGCACAAATTAACCCTATTGTTGGTGATTTGAAGAATAACGCACAGACGATCATCAAACTGGCGTATGACGCGGATGAATCTGGCACTCATTTACTGGTTTTTCCAGAATTAGCGCTGATTGGTTACCCAGCAGAAGACTTATTGCTGCGTGAAGGCTTTATTGATCAGATCGAATCTACCATTGAGCACATGCGTACCCAGCTACCTGAAGGCATCAGTGTTTTATTTGGTGCACCTGCACGCATTGATCATCATTTATACAACAGCGCTTACTTAATACGTCAAGGCCGTGTAAGCACTTATCACAAACAATGCTTGCCTAATTACGGCGTGTTCGATGAAAGACGTTATTTTGAGCCCGGTACAGATTCGTTCGTGTTCGAATGCCAACAAAGCAAAATTGGTGTGGTGATTTGTGAAGACGCATGGGAAATTGCACCCATTAGCGCTGCAGTTAGTCATGGTGCGCAAACCATTATTAGCCTTAACGCCTCACCCTTTCAACTAGGCAAGCATCAACAAAGGATTGAAACTATGCGACAAAGAGTGCTGGAAAACAATATCAATCTCATTTATGTCAATGCTATTGGAGGGCAAGACGAGCTGGTATTTGATGGTGGATCCTTTGTTATGGATGCTAGCGGCACAATCACACACCAACTACCCTTCTTTCAAGTCTTAACTCACTCCCTAGATCAGCCCATCCTGCAAAACACTAACGAGTCAATTGAAAAAACTATTTATGATGCTTTGGTGTTATCAACCAAAGACTACATTGAAAAAAATGGTGTGTTTAACGGTGCCATTATTGGCCTATCTGGTGGTATTGATTCGGCACTGACGCTGGCCATTGCCGTTGACGCCCTAGGCGCTGAGCATGTGCAAGCCATTATGATGCCGTACGAATACACCTCCAGCATGAGCTTGGAAGATGCTAAGGCTCAAGCTAGTAGCATGGGAGTTGATTACCATGAGATCAACATTCATTCAATGGTGGATAGCTTTAACACACAGCTTGGTCCTTTATTTGCAGGCACTGAATCCGATACTACTGAAGAAAACTTACAGGCACGTATTCGTGGCACCCTACTGATGGC
Source organism: Candidatus Thioglobus sp. (assembly GCA_003978185.1). Next base: position 2,172 of record QOAH01000008.1, on the reverse strand, counting down.
AGTCTCTAATAAGTCTGGCAAGATTGTACTCACAACGGGTAACAAATCTGAAATGGCAGTGGGTTATGCCACCCTGTATGGCGACATGTCTGGTGGCTTTGCCCCACTTAAAGACGTTGCTAAAACTTTGGTTTATCGTCTAGCTAATTATCGCAACTCCATTGATTATGTTATTCCTGGACGTGTGATTGATCGTGAGCCTTCTGCAGAGCTTGCACCCAATCAAGTAGATCAAGATTCTTTACCGCCTTATGAGGAATTGGATGCGATTTTAGAATTGTTTGTTGAATACAAACAATCGATTCAGCACATTATTCAGCAGGGCTTTAATCCAGATACGGTTAAGCGTATCAGTCGTATGGTGCTTAACAATGAATACAAACGCCGACAATCTGCCCCAGGGCCTAAAGTCAGTCAGAATGCTTTTGGTAAAGAGCGTCGCTACCCAATGACCTCTAAGTTTCAGCCTTAGTAGATTGATCAAAGATTTTTAGCACACCTTCAGCTTTGTGCTGGGTTTCTTCAAGCTCGCGCTCAGCTACTGAATCAAACACAATGCCAGCACCAGCACGCAACGTGAGTGTGTTATCTTGCTGGGTGATAGTGCGAATTAAGATATTAAAATCCATCTTGTCGTTACTACTAATATAACCCAACGACCCTGTATAGGCTTGGCGTGGCATTTGCTCTAATTCGGCAATAATCTGCATACAGCGAATTTTAGGGCAACCAGTAATCGTACCACCTGGAAACAAAGCCTGTACCAAGGCTTTAATATTAATATCTGGCCTTAACTTACCCTTAATATTAGAAACAATGTGGTGCACATAAGGATAGCTTTCTAAAGTCATAATCTCATTTACATGCACTGAACCATACTCACACACCCTACCCAAGTCATTACGCTCCAAATCTAGCAACATGATATGTTCGGCTTGCTCTTTAGGGTGGTTGATTAACTGCGCCTTTAAGCGCTCGTCCTCTTCGCCACTACCACGAGGGTGTGTACCTGCAATCGGTCGAGTTTCTACCTGATCACCATCTACGCTAAACAAGCGCTCAGGCGAAGAAGAGATAATACTAAAGCCTTCGAATTGCGCCAAAGCAGAAAATGGTGCAGGGTTAGAGCGCTTTAAAGCCTGGTAGATCTGTACTGGTGCAATTTTAGTGTCAAGCTGATACTGCCATTGTCGTGATAAATTCACCTGAAACACATCACCAGCTACAATATAGTCACGACTACGCTCTACACCTGAGAGAAACTTACTCTCTTCTTCCCAAGACAACACACCCTTGATGGCAATAGCTTCAATCTCATTTAAATGCTCAATGTCTGCCAACACTTGATCGATACGCGCCTGATCACCAAACTGGTCTAACAAATAAGTTTGATCATCAGCATGATCAATCACAATCGCTGTTGGAATCTTGACGGCAATCGCTACTGCTTGATCACCCGAATGCAAATCATTCTTTAAAGTAGACTCAATCTGTCCAATCAACTCGTACGACAAATACACAAACCAACCGCCAGTAAAAGGCAAATCACTTTGAATAGTAGGCGTATCAATACTTGACTCTAGTGTTGATAAAAAATCAAACTCATCCAAATTATTTAGAACGATTTTCTCAGTTGGGTGCGCAAACAAAATAGAATAACGATTGGCCTGATTATGATTAACACTTTCTAATAAAAATGGATAGCGCTTAGTATTAGTATTAAGCTGGCATAACGTATCTAGTGTAAAACTAGGAATCGATAAAACCTTCACAATAATTACTCAGCTTTGGTTTTAGCCTTAACTGGCTTAACTGTCGGTATATCTACTGATACCTTTGCTGGCTTTATTGGAATGTTAACAGCAGCAGCTGCTGCTGGCGACGTACTGGTTGTTTTAGCTTTAGCTTTAGTTTTAACCACGACAGGGTCTGAGATTGGAGTTTTCGGAATAACCACGGCTTCAATTGGCTCGAGTATGGTCACTTTCTGCAATGTTTTCAACAAGGCTTTGGCTTTAAAAATAGCCACATGTTCTGGAAATTTCTTAATCATGGTGTTGATTAATAATTCTGCTTTATCGTTTTGACCAATCTCGGCATAAGTTTTAGCCAGTTCGTATAAAGAATTGGCAAACTTATGATGCAATTCGTTCTCTCTCTGGAACTCAATAA
>QOAH01000082.1 GCA_003978185.1 Candidatus Thioglobus sp. | reverse complement strand
TTGCCGCCTGACATTGGACCCCAGTTATTGCCGCCTGACATTGGACCCCAGTTATTGCCGCCTGAGAAAGGGCTCATATTGTTACCACCCCAGTTTGCTGTTACTGCTGCTGAAGCTACTACTGTTGCAATCGCAATTGCTTTTGTTACATTTTTCATTTGATTTCCTTATAGAATTATTTTTTTTATAATAAGCAAAGATTAACATTTACTTATCGCCATCCTACACGTTTTATATTGACATGCAAGTCTATTAGTAATGGCTAATTTTGAGACATAAAAAAACCCATGGTGATAATCACAATGGGTTTAAATATGGTGCCGAAGACCGGACTCGAACTGGTGACCTACTGATTACAAATCAGTTGCACTACCAACTGTGCTACTTCGGCAACTGTTGAGAATTATACCCACAAAGAAAACAAATGCCTTGAAAAATTCAAGAATTTTTATTTAGCACTATCCATCATATATTGAATAACTAACCTTAATTCAGTATCTGAGCAATCCATGCAGGTGCCCTTTGGTGGCATCATACCCTTACCTGCTTTGGCCACACTCAACACATCATCCATACCGCGTTTAATGCGAGACTCCCATGCTATTTTATCGCCATACTTAGGTGCACCGCCAATACCAACGTTGTGACAACCCTGACATTTGGTATAAATTTCTTTGCCGCCTCTTGTGCTTACTGTGGCGCTTGATGTTGTTTCGGCTTTAGCTGTTTCTGCCTTTGGTAAGGCTACTGGCTTTGGCTTAACAGCAACACCACCACCTAGCTGATGAACATAAACAGCTAGTTTTTTGATTTGAGTCTTGTCAATCACTGTTGATGTGCCAAAGGATGGCATAACTGCATCTTGTGTGAGCGGATCATGACCTTGATTTACACCATGTAGGATGGTGCGAATAATGGATGATTTTTGGTCGCTGGCTTTAAAACGATAAATACCATCGCTAAGGTTGGCACTACCCATAAACACATTGCCTTTCATGGTTGGGCCGTGACAGCCAATACAACCTTTACTCATATATAACGCTTTAGAGGCGGGGTTTGGTTTGCCGTGTTCGCCTTTGCCGGTTTCAAATAAGAAGGTTGCTAATGTGCCTGCATCTGCATCTGAGATACCCATCATGCGTGCCGGCATATTGCCTTTACGACCATTGGTAATCGAGGTGCTAATTTGCGCTAATGTACCACCATACAGCCAATCATCATCCGCCAATACTGGGAAGCCATCATTGCCTTGACCACCTGCGCCGTGACACGCCGCACAGTTATCACCAAACAATACTTTGGCGGTTTTAATCGCATAGTTTCTAAGTTCGTCATCACGCACAATGTCTTCTAAAGAGCTTTCGGTGATGGCTTTTTCCGTGTCAGAAAACTTGATTTCTCGGTATTGCTTAAGCTGTTCAACGCCTTCTTTATATTCAACAATCTGTGTCCAGCCTGCTGAACCTTTGGTGTGTTCACCAAACCAAGGGATGGTCGGGTAATAAAATGAATAAATAGGAATGGCAATGATGCCTAAATAAAGCGCCCACATATACCATCTTGGTGGACGATTATCCAGTTCTCTAATGTCGTTATCATCATCCCAAAAATGGCCAGTATTATTTTCGCCTGGATATGGATTCTCATGCTCGCTCATTATTAATCTCCTAACTACTCTTCTTTATTGACAAAGTTACGCAACTCTTCAAATTTTTGTTTATTTTTAGGCCTAAAAGCATAAAAGTAAGCGCCTGCTAGCAGTGCAAAAACTACGATTGCTGTTATAGCACCAATTTTATCGACTAGTGTCATTACTCGCGGTAGACCACACCATCTTCAAATTCAATCATATTACCTAATGATTGCAAATACGCCACCATGGCATCCATTTCAGTTTTGCCCTTAACCAAGCCTGCAGCCTCAGCAATGTCACCATCAGTATAAGGCACACCGACTTTTCTTAAGCCTCTCATGTGTGCTTGAATGGTTTCACCATCAACCATTGCATTGTCTAAAAAGCGATACTTTGGCATTACCGATTCTGGCACCAATGCCTGTGGATGACGCATGTGCAAGATATGCCACTCATCTGAATACTTACCACCAACACGTGCTAAATCAGGACCTGTACGTTTAGATCCCCACTGAAATGGGTGATCGTATTTTGATTCGACTGCTAAAGAGAAATGACCATAGCGTTCATTCTCATCTCTAAATGGTCGGATCATTTGTGAATGACACAGATAACAACCTTCACGCTGATAAATGTCTCGACCTGCTAACTCTAGCGCTGTGTTAGGACGTACACCATCACCTGATTTCCAATCTGCTAGTTTTTGACCTTCTGCACGTTGCCACAACAAGCTTTTGGTTGAACCGTCGGGCATTACTACTTCATCCTTAACTGTATCAGGATTGGTAAACAAAGGTACAATTTCTACAATACCAGCCAATGACACTGCGAACGCCATAGCCAAATACATTGCAAAAATGTTTTTTTCAAATTTTGCTTGTAAGCTTTCTTTTCCATTTTTATTTGCCATTGCTCTCCTCCTATGCCGTTGCCGCTTGAGCAGAAGCCTGCTCTCGGACCGACTTACGAATGGTAATAATAATATTGATCAACATGGTGATTGCACCCAGTACCACTAGTGTACCGCCTGCTGCTCGCATTGCATAATAAGGATGCATGGCTGATACTGACTCGGCAAAAGTGTAAGCCAACGTACCGTATTCATCATAAGCGCGCCACATGAGGCCTTGCATAATGCCTGACACCCACATTGCTACAATGTAAACCACGGTACCAATGGTATGTACCCAAAAGTGAATACCTAATAACTTTTGTGACAATCGAACATTGAAGATTTTCTCAATCATATGATATAGTGCGCCAGACGCCACCATAATATTCCAACCAAGCGCACCCGAATGTACATGACCAATAGTCCAGTCTGTGTAGTGCGATAGGGCGTTAACCGTTTTCGCTGCCATTACTGGGCCTTCGAATGTTGCCATTGCATAGAAGGCTAATGACATAATCAAGAAGCGCAAGATGTAGTCTTCACGCAGTCGATCCCAAGCGCCTGATAGCGTTAAGATGCCGTTAATCGCACCACCCCATGATGGAATGATCATGGCTAACGAAATGGTTACCCCTAAAGAACCAGCCCAGTCTGGCAACGCTGTATATTGAAGGTGGTGAGCGCCTAACCACACATAACCAAACATCAGTGCCCAAAAATGAATCACTGATAGGCGGTAAGAATAAATTGGACGTTCTGCTTGTTTTGGCACGAAGTAGTACATCATGCCTAAAAAACCCGCTGTTAAGAAGAAACCAACCGCATTATGACCCCACCACCATTGAATCATTGCGTCTTGTACACCAGAGTAAATTGAATAAGATTTAAACCAGTCAACTGGAATAGAGAGGTTATTAACCACATGAAGGTAAGTCACCATCACCATCATGCCCATAAAGAACCAGTTAGCCACATAGACATGTGGCACCTTATTACGGTCACGAATATGAATAGTCATGATAAAGTTATACATATAACTCGCCCAGGAAAGAGTTAAGAGGATATCAATCGGCCACTCAAGCTCTGCGTATTCTTTAGATTGGGTTAAGCCTAAAGGCAGCGTAATTATCGCTAAAAGAATAACTAGGTTCCAAGACCAAAAAGTAAACCACGCCATTTTATTAGACCACATTTTGGTTTGGTTGGTACGCTGAACAATATAAAAAGCGGATGCCATGAGCGCCGAGCCACCAAAGGCAAAAATTACTATATTGGTATGTAGCGGTCTTAAGCGGCCAAATTGAAAATAAGGTAAATCAGTGCCCAAATCATTTAAGAAAGGCCAAGCTAACTCTGAGGCGATATAGACACCAATTGTGGTACCGATGACCAAATAAATTGAGGCCATAACGATAAAATATTTCACCACCTTTAAATCGTATCTTTGTACTAAACTCATCAATAATCCTATTGTATAAATATTCTATGCCTGCATGGCCTAGAACTTCCAAATACATGCAATTCTACATAGAGGGTGCAACACCGTCAAGTGAATAATTAGCATTTAATATAGATCAATTTCTACTATTGTTGATTAGCATCCTAATGGCGATAATACTGAGCACTAGGGCCATTAAAAACCATTGCAAGGCGTAACCTAAATGCTTATCAACGCTACCATAAAACGGCTTCCAGTGCCTAAAGAATCCATTGCTAGCCTTGACATCAAGTTGTGCCAGCATTGGTATAATGTGATAATTGGATAATTGCGAAAGCTGATCAAGATCTATAGATTGAATTAGTATTGGAAATGTTGAATCAATTTCCTGTGGTTCCAGCTGAATGCGCTGTTTGGGCTTAATCAAACCGACTTCAATTGTGCTTGGGTGGCCATCTATTTTAATATCAACTAACTCACCACGTTTTCCATACCAAGGCACAAACCCACGATTAACTAAAATTGCTGTTTGTGCATTTAGAACAAAAGGGGTTAAAACGTAGTAGCCTGCATTGCCTTTAACTATCTGATTGTCATAAATAAACTGCTTATTCGTATCAAAATAACCATTGAGCAACACGCGGTAGTGTTCTTTATCGAGAATTTCATTAGCTTCCACCAGCTGGGCGGGGTTTGATCGGGCCGCAACGATAGCGCTTTCAATGGCGCGTTTTTCTTCTGCACGATCAAGTTGCCAAAACCCTAATGATAGTAAACCCCAAACCGTTAGAGAAATTAAAACCCCTGGCAAGATGAAACTGCGTTTGATCATTTTTGTACGGGTGTTTGTATCGAAGGCGCATCAATCATCATTACGTTCGGCTTAATCCAGCCCATGTAGCCGGCAAACAGCACTAGTAAAAATAAAAATACTGACAAAGATACGCGTGTCACTAACGACTTAAACATCTTGTCAGAACCTTCTTTACCACCTTTAACCATACCAATTAAGCCAAAACCTAGCGCCACCAATATGGCAATAATAATTAAAACAATGACAACTTCTGTCATAAACAACTCCTATTTATTTTACTTGTAATAAAAAGGCCCCAATAAAGGGGCCTTTTTATTGCTCTAGCTAGCTATTATAGCCAGTATACAAAGACGAATAGACCTAACCAAACAACGTCTACAAAGTGCCAGTACCAAGCAACACCTTCAAATCCGAAATGATTATCTGCAGAGAAGTGACCCTTCTGAACACGGTATAAAATAACCGTTAACATGATCACACCTACGGTTACATGGAATCCGTGGAAACCTGTCAACATGTAGAATGTAGAGCCATAAATACCTGAAGTTAATTTCAAGCCATCGTGGTACGCATGGCCATATTCCATAATTTGGAAACCCAAGAAAGCTGCGCCCAATGCAATAGTTGCTACTAACCAACCAACAATTTGATTACGGTGGCCTGCACGTAGTGCATGGTGAGCAAAAGTTAGTGTTACGCCTGATGCTAATAGTAAAGCAGTATTAAGTGCTGGTAAGCCCCATGGATCAACCACCATTGCTGGTGTTGCTGTTTCTATGCCAGTAGCAGGAACAGCAGGGAAGCTCATTACTGTGCCTGATTGAAGTACAGTATCAGTCACAGAACCTGGTGCCATGAATGCCATTTGATGCCATGATGCACTAAATGCGTTCCACAGGTCTGGGGTAAAGATATTATTATCTGCTCCGCCTAACCATGGCACTGACAATTGTCTTGCATAGAATAGTGCGCCAAAGAAAGCGGCGAAGAACATCACTTCAGAGAAGATGAACCAGCTCATTCCCCAACGGAATGAACGATCAACTTGCTTGTTGTAGATGCCATTAGTACTTTCATTCACCACCTGGCCAAACCAGCCAAACATCATAAACACCATAATTGCAAAACCAAGCGCCATCACTGATCCGCCCCATTCCACACCGTGCATTTGATTTGCAAAACCAACAAATAATGTTGATACACCGATTGAGCCAATAATTGGCCAGTAAGTACCATCTGGTACGTAATATTCTTGTTCGCTCATAGTTTCTTCCTCTTTTTTAGCTTTCAAGTTTAAAAAAATTATAGGACAGGCTAATATCTTCTATTCGCTCATCCATTTCTGGTTCAACCACAAATCTTAAAGTCATCTCGACCTCTTCATGTGGCTTGAATACCTGTTTATTAAAACAGAAGCATTCTAGTTTCTTGAAATAAAGCGCTGCATCTGTTGGTGCTACACTAGGGATCGCTTGGCCAATTACCACTTTATCGGTGTTATTCTTAGCAATGTAACTGGTGGTATAGAACTTACCAGGTATCACTTCCATTGAATTCACCTTTGGGCCAAACTGTACTGGAAACCCGCCCATGGTCATAGCAAAAAAACTCACTTCGACCTTACGGTTCTCATCGACCATATATTGTTGCTCACTATCTACTCTGCCAGTTGTACCGTTAAATCCGGTAATTTCACAAAAAACATCATAGATGGGTACCATTGCAAAAGCAAAGGCGAACATCAATATTGGCGCTGAGAATAATTTAATCCAGAACCCTTTAGTTATTTCTTTTCGTTCCATATCAGCTACCAGGGTTAAAGTACACGATGGTTGCTACAAACACTCCTATTGCTATGGCGCCTACAATTACCGCTGTAATAACGGCGCCTTTTCTTCTGTCATCCATTAAGAATTTTGAGACTCAGCCTCAATCAATGCTCTTGATGGTGGTGTGTTGAATGAATGGTATTGAGCTTTTGGCTCTAATGTCCACTCTAATCCTTTTGCACTTGGCCAAGGACGCGCACCAGCTGGCTTACCATTACGAATACAATCAATCACGATGTAAGTCAATAGAATGAATGATGCACCGAATGCAAAACCACCTAATGAAGAAATCAAGTTGAAATCTGCAAACTGTAATGAGTAATCAGGAATACGACGCGGCATACCCGCAAGACCTAGGAAGTGCTGAGGGAAGAACAATACGTTTACTGAAATCATTGCCCACCAGAAGTGTACTTTGCCTAATTTCTCGTTGTACATCTTACCGGTCCACTTAGGCAGCCAATAAAATACCGCAGCAATGATTGACCATAAAGCACCGGTTACTAGTACGTAATGGAAGTGTGCAACCACGAAGTATGTGTCGTGATACTGAATATCTGCTGGAGCGATACCTAACATCAAGCCAGAGAAACCACCAATTGTGAATAAGAATACAAATGACACTGCCCATAACATTGGTGTCTCGAATGTCATTGAGCCTCTCCACATAGTAGAGATCCAGTTAAAGACCTTAACACCTGTAGGAACCGCAATTAACATGGTTGCATACATAAAGTAGAGCTCACCTGCGACTGGCATACCAGTTAAGAACATGTGATGTGCCCATACAATGTATGACAAGAATGCGATTGATGCTGTTGCATATACCATTGAAGAATAACCAAACAACGGCTTACGCGCAAAGGTTGGAATAATATGAGAAACCACACCGAATGCTGGCAAGATCATAATATAAACTTCAGGGTGGCCAAAGAACCAAAAAATATGCTGGAACAATACTGGGTCACCACCACCAGTCGCATCAAAGAATGCTGTACCGAAGTTACGATCCGTTAGCATCATTGTTACCGCACCTGCTAATACTGGCATCGCACCAATTAGAAGGAATGAAGTGATTAACCATGTCCAAACAAATAACGGCATGTCCATTAATTTCATTTCTGGAGCACGCATATTAAGTACTGTTGCAATAATATTAATCGCACCCATAATAGATGAGAAGCCTAATAAGTGAACTGCAAAGATAAAGAAGTCTGTGCTATCTGGTGCAAACGTTGTTGATAATGGTGCGTAGAACGTCCAACCAAATGCTGGTGCGCCGCCTTCCATAAAGAACGTACTTAACAAGATACCACCAGCGAATGGTAGAATCCAGAAAGACCAGTTGTTCATACGCGGTAGCGCCATATCAGGAGCGCCTACCATCATAGGAATTAGCCAGTTACCCAAGCCAACGAAGGCTGGCATAATCGCGCCAAATACCATGATCAAACCGTGCATTGTTGTCAATTGGTTAAAGAACTGTGGCTCCATCAATTGTAGTCCCGGCTGTAATAATTCAGCACGAATACCCATTGCGAATGCGCCGCCCACTAATAACATAGTGAAAGCAAACCACATATAAAGTGAACCAATGTCTTTATGGTTCGTTGTCTTGATCCATCTCATCATGCCTTTTTCAGGGCCGTGATGATGATCGTCGTGAGAAGCTGTTGCTGTTGTCATTTTATTTCTCCTTTAATTAACGTGCAGACTTAACGTCTGAAGGTTGAACAACACTGCCTGTGTTACCAAAGGCATTTCTTTCGTAAGTAATTACTGCTGCAAGATCTGCATCACCTAACATCTTAAACAGTGGCATTGCACCTTTACCATTTAGAACAATGTTCATATGGTCTGCTGCTGCACCGTTTGCAATTGGTGAGCCTTTCATTGCTGGGAAAATTGGTGGCATACCTGAGCCGTCTTTCTTATGACAACCTGCGCAGTTAGTGTTGTATACACTTTCACCTTGCGCCATTAGCTCGTCTTTAGACCATGTCTTAGTAGCGCTTGCTACTGCTGCTACTGCTGCTGCTTGTTGCTTAGACACCCATTTAGCGTAGTCTGCTTTCGACACTACATCAACCACAATTGGCATAAAGCCGTGATCTTTACCACAAAGCTCAGCACACTGGCCACGGTAAGTACCTTCTTTGCCTACAGGAATCTCAGCCCATGCATCATTAATAAAGCCTGGGTTAGCATCTTGTTTAACACCAAAGGCTGGTACCCACCAGTTATGAATTACGTCGTTCGAAGTGATTAAGAAACGAATTGGAGTGCCAGAAGGTAAGACCAAATGATTATCTACTTCAAGTAAATAGTTGGCATTTTTTGCTCTACTTTCTGCGTTGCTAGCCTCTGCTTTTGACATTGAAGTTGCGCCACTAATTAAACTCTCACTATCTCGTACCAAATCTTTAGAAGATTGTGCCAAATTAGAAATAAAGCTTATACCCTCTTTAGGGTAGTCATATTGCCATTTCCATTGGTGACCTGTAATCTTAACAGTCATCTCGGCTTTAGTTGTGTCTTCTAGATCAATTAACGTCTTAGAAGCTGGAACAGCCATTGCTATCAAAATGATCATTGGAACGATTGTCCAAATAAGCTCTGCTTTAGTGCTCTCATGAAATTGAGCTGCTACCGCACCTTTTGATTTTCTATGCGCAAACACAGAATAAAACATTGCACCAAATACAACCACCGCGATTGCTACACACACCCAGAATACCATCATGTGTAGCCAATAAATATCACCACTGATCTCTGTTACGCCTTTTGTCATGTTTAGGCCGTACTCAGCAAACACATTCGTCGACATCATGGCAACCAGAGCGCTCAAAAGAGTTGTTAATCTTTTCATAAATCCTCCAAATAAATAAATACCTTTCATTTCATTAATACGTAACCGCATTAAAAAACTGTTTTAAATTATACTCACTTTTTTATGTATTGCCTCATCAATTAAATCATTTTTATTACAGCCGTTCATTCACTTTAATAAAATGGATTGTTGTGACATCTTATTGACAAGGATTATCAGGTCTGTTTTAATACTAACAAATTAACCGTGCAATACTCTATTAGGAAGTCAAACAAATGGCAATACCACAAACCACAAGAATGCAAGAAAACCTTGGAAAAACTGCCGAGCTCAAGAAAGTTAGTATGGGTGCGCCTTTTATCTGGATTAGACAAGGTGTTAATGATTTTATAACCATGCCGTCTTTGGCAATATTCTATGGCATGCTTTTTACTGTGGTTTCCTATGGTGCATGGCACTACCTCAGTACTTCTGAAACACTGGGTGATGTTGCCGCACCTTTATTGGCAGTCATTATTTTATTACTAGGCCCAATTTCTGCCATGAGCCTATACGACGCATCAAGACGATTAGCTGCTGGTGAAAAGCCGAGCATTGGCACTGTATTTAGTGCCGCATTTAAAACCAACGGCTCTTGTCCGAGTATTTTTCTGTCTGTTATTTTGGTTGTGCTTGCCATTGCCTGGATGATGTTCTCACCGTTGATTTACGCAATCTTTAATACGGGTTCTTTAAATATTGTGAGCGAAAACCAGACAGTAATACAAGCAATTTTGTCCGATATTACCAGCGGCGCCAATACTGGATTTGTAGTAACTTACGGTATCTTTACTGCCGTGGTTGGCTTGACCTCATTTATGATTAGCTGGTTTTCATTCCCAATGGTGTTAGAAAAAGACTGTGATCCGTTTACAGCAGTTGTCACCAGCCTCAAAGCAGCTAAGGCCAACTTAATCATTATGCTTATCTGGGTGCCAATGGTAGGCATACTGGTGTTGGGCGCACTAATTCTAACCGCTGATTTATACTTTGTTGGCCTGGTGTTTGTGATCCCAGTATTGGCTCATTCAACTTGGCACGCCTACAAGAGCATGGTTGGTGAATTAAAATAATGCCGATTTGGTTTCTTAAGGCCTATTTGCATAATCATGTACAGGGGGTTTTTATGAGACTTTGCAAAAACAAAATTAATCATTAAAATAATGACATTATTTGATTGATGTGACAATTGGTTTATCTTTATGTTTAAAAAATTACTACAAACCTCTATTGTTTTAGCACTAATTGTGGTAATTCTAGGTGCCTATACTCGTCTCGGTGATGCAGGTCTAGGGTGTCCAGATTGGCCAGGCTGTTATGGCCAGCTAATTGTGCCAGACGCGGCTGATGGCACAAAGCTTGAAGGCTATGATCGCCCACTTGAAGCAGCCAAAGGCTGGAAAGAGATGGTGCATCGCTATGCCGCCTCAATACTTGGGCTGATTATTTTAATCTTGTGGTTCTTGGCTTTGAGAGGGAAGCCACAACGCTTCCAATCCATGGCCCTACCAAGTTTTACAGCCTTGTTTGTGATGTTACAGGGTGCGTTCGGCATGTGGACTGTGACGCTCATGGTTCATCCTGGTATTGTTACCACGCATTTAATTGGAGGCTTTGTCACTACTGCGTTGCTTGTTTGGCTCTACTTAAATCAGAACAGTCAAACTGCGGCTTATCGGCACATTTTAAAACGACACAAATTCTTGCTTTTCGTAACACTGTTTGTACTTAGTCTACAAATCGTTTTAGGTGGCTGGACCAGCACCAATTATGCCGCACTTTCGTGTGGCGATCAATTCCCAACTTGCCTAGATTCATGGTGGCCAAATATGGATTTTGCTAGAGCATTATATTGGGGGCCAATTGGAGCAGAATATGACTACGAATATGGTGTACTAGAAAACCAAGCACGCGCAGCTATTCAAATGATGCATCGCATTGGTGCATTGGTAACCACCACATTAATTATTTCTCTAATCTATTCATTCAAACATTATGTACATTTGAAAAATAACTTACTGCTAATTGGCGGACTGCTAACAGTCCAAATAATACTTGGCATCTTAAATGTTGTACTATCGTTGCCAATGTTTATCGCTGTTTTACACAATACGTTTGCACTGTTATTATTACTTAGCATTGTTAGTCTAATACACAAAATCTTTAAAACCAACGCCTAAATCACAAAATAAAAGGAATGTCGAACAATGAGTAAACCCAACAACTGCACTGAAGGCAGTAATTGTGCACAAGTCAAGAAAATACGTAATACTATTATATGGCTAGGGTTTGGAATTGTTGCATTGGTGTATTACTTATTCGTCCCGGGCGCCAACCAACTCCAAGACTTGAAAGAACAGGTGCAGCCAACCGTGTCCTTGTACTCCAGCCCTAAATCATTGCAAGGGAAATACCCTTTGATAGATGATAATCGTAATACAACATCACTATCTGAGGCAGCTAACAGCAAATGGTCTATTTTATATTTTGGCTATACGTCGTGCCCAGACGTGTGCCCAATAGACTTGGCAATACTCAATCAAACAC
>QOAH01000049.1 GCA_003978185.1 Candidatus Thioglobus sp. | reverse complement strand
GAGCACTTGCACCTGCACCGTTAACGCCATGACAACCAACACAACCTAATGCCATGTATGGGTTTGCTTGAACTGAACCAATTGATAATGCAACTGTTGCTGCCACTAATAAAATCTTTTTCATTACTTTCTCCTTTTTTTTAAAACTAATAAATTATCTTAAACGAATGATAATAAAATACCACGAACTTGTATTATACCTGTTTTTTTCAAAAAGAGAACATTCTGTAGTTTTTTTCCAACTATCAAGCCACTTGTTAAGTGGCTAAGCTAATTTACTTACAAGATTTTTCACGGTAGAATAAACACCGTAATTTTAAACATATCCAAATAACCCTCATGAGCACTACCTATCATCAAGCTAAATTTGTACTTTCTTGTCCATCTCTTAAAAACTGCCCAGAAGATCAAGGCTATGAAGTAATTTTTGCCGGACGTTCTAACGCTGGAAAATCAAGTGCTATCAACACGCTAACTTTACAAAATAAATTAGCCAAAGTATCACGCACGCCTGGCAGAACACAACATTTGGTATTTTTCGAATTGGATGAAAATCGTCGTTTGGTTGATTTACCAGGCTATGGTTACGCCAAAGTGCCTGAACGCATTAAACGGCAATGGCACATTGACATGAGTGAATATTTTGAAAAACGTCGTTGCTTAGCAGGTGCTGTCTTGGTGATGGATGCACGTCGTCCACTCACAAAATTTGACCAAATGATGTTGGACTGGTGCGTCAGCATCAACCTACCCACACAAATTTTACTAACCAAATCAGACAAACTTAAAAAAGGTGCAGCGAGCAATGCACTACTCAAAGTCAGGCGCGCTATTGAACCACATCCTTATGTAGAGGTTCAGCTTTTTTCTAGTTTAAAAAAACAAGGCCTAGAGACAATTTGGAGTCGACTCGATACTTTCTTCGGCTATGTGGATTAATGCCAATTTAGCGTCACTCACCGCCCAAGATAGCGTCGTCCTGGCTAACAACCGACAAGTCTTGGCTTTTAAAAAAACTTGGGGTCTACAGCGTGGCACCTCAGCGCTACCTCAGACTTTCTCTTGGAAGCAATACCTACAACACACTTGGAAAGCCATTAGTCCCAACTCATCCAAACGCCTTATTTCAGCCATTGAATCTAGAACGCTCATCAATCAATCCATGACGCGTTTAGGCCAAGTAGTTGATACTCGCTTACTAGATGAAGTGGTAAAAAATATTGATTATTGTCATGCACACTTAATCAATAATGCTCAATTACTTGATTCGCACCATCAAAATTGTGAGTTATTTAGCACTTGGATGCTAGATTATCAACAAACCAAACTTGCGCTTAATGTGCTTGATGTAAACGACCTATCCAGACTCATCCTAAATCGTGATTGTGAAATTAACCAACCCTATCTTTACGGATTTAAAACACTCACACCCGAACAATCACTCTTGTTTGTTAATATTGGCCATCAAATCTTAAGTGTAAATCAGCCAAACACACACAGAAATAACCAAACCTTCAATACAACGTTTGATGAAATTTTTCATGTTGCTACCTGGGCTAAGCATTTGCATAGCAAACACCCAGAAAAACACATTGCCATTGTCAGCCCACAACTCAACAGTGAACACCATCAAATAAAATCAATTTTTGATCAAGTCTTTGACGATGTACTGGTTGGTACGGGGCAAAAAGCCTACAATATTTCTCTGGGTTTACCACTAACTGACTACCCATTCATTAGGCATTTACTATCGGTGTTACAGCTATCTCAGCAACTACAAAGCAACCGCATTAGTACCGAGACTTTTAACGCCGTTATCACTTCGCCCTATATTGCTCACGCCCAAATTGAACAATCAAGCCGAGCATTATTGGTGAATCAAGTTTTATCTTGGTCACAAACACACTTTAAATTAAGCCAACTTAGCCCACATCTAGCGAATACTCCTTTATTAGAAACGCTGATTAATGACATTAGCTCACAAGCCACTAGTGGACAACAAAAACACGACCAGTGGTTGCTGAACTTTAACACATATCTACAAACTTGGGGTTTTGCAACAAACAGAACCTTGTCTAGTGTCGAATACCAATTATTTAACAAATACCAACAAACCAGCTTGGGGCTAAATCAATTAGCCCAAATCACCGATAAAGTTGGCGCATCACAAGCCATTGTCGATTTACATACCTGGTTATCCCAAGTGATTTTCCAAGCGCAATCTGCCAAAACACCGATTCAAATACTCGGCAGTTTAGAAGCAGAAGGTCTGTATTTTGATGAGGCATGGGTGCTCGGAATGACCGATGATTTCTTACCATCAGCACTCAATGCGCCACGTTTTATCCCTAATGATATTGCGTCGCAACATCAAATTCCTCATAGTAATTTTGAACTGATTGCCAAAGACGCCAAAGACACACTGAATAACTTAATCAATTTATCTGATCAAGTGAATTTCTCTTATGCCAAAACTCATTTTGAAAGCGAGCAGCATGGATCACCGCTACTGACTTTTAATAACGAGATTGAAACACCTGAGCACCAGTACCAGCCCGCCTTATTAGAAACCATTAGCGATATTCAAGCCACACCCTTGGCTGACAAGCAAGTAAGTGGTGGTGTGGGTATTTTAAAAGACCAAATGGCCTGTGCCTTTAAGGGCTTTGCCCATCGTCTTAATGTTAAAACTTTTGACGCGCCACACCTTGGCCTTAGTCGTGCAGAGCAAGGGGACATAGTCCACAAAGTGTTGGAAGCTATTTATCAACAAGTACAATCTTCTGCTGATTTAATAGCCTATAGTGAAGACAAATTAAATCAGCTAATTGATGCTGCTATCCGCAATGAATTAAAGCGTTATCAGCGCTCCGGTTTTGCCAAAATCGAGCACGATCGATTACAGCAATTGATCCATAAATTCATCGCTACCGAAAAACAACGTGATGCCTTTAGAGTGGTTGCCACCGAGCAAACCATTGAAGCCAATATTGCTGGCTTGCACTTTAGTACACGCCTTGATCGTGTTGATGAAATGGACAACGGCGACCGCATTATCTTTGATTATAAAACCGGTAATTTACCAAGCAATCCTTGGTGTGGAGACCCAATCAAAGAGCCGCAATTACCCATTTATGCCACCACTAATCCAGCCGATGGTATTGCCTTTATCAAACCAGCAGCAGATAAAATCAGTATCACCGGTTTGGCTAGAGACAAAGACTCGCTACCAAAGAAAACCACTAAACAAAAATCTTGCACCGATTGGGACGAACAGCTCAAACTTTGGCAACAACAATTAGACCAAACCAGCCTAGACTATCAACAAGGTAGTGCCGAGGTACTGCCGACTAAAGGTGCTTGTGAATATTGTGAATACGACTCACTTTGTCGAATCAAAAAATAACTCAATAATTGACAATTTCTTGCTCTGAATTGCCTTGGCAATATTGCTTTTATCAAGACTAGCGAAATCAATATCACTAAGCTGATCACGTAGTTTCTTTATCGGCTCAACCTCAATACCCAACAAAACAAATATTGCGAGTAACTGCTCAAAACGCTCTTTGCGTCTTAGCGCATCGGTTCTGTTAAAAAATTCAAGCACAGCTTCTGTATTTTTCTGCGCTAGTTGGCTTGCAACTACTCGCCATTGGCTCGTTAGTGTTGCAAGCTGTGTGTATTCTTTCGGGCATTTAATATGCTGACATAATTGTTCAATGGTATCGACACGCTCATTGTGCAGCCAAATGGCAAACCTAATCACCGGATTATTGGTATTTAGCCGATCTAAAAATTCAAATTCATTCTCATGCATTGTGTGTGTATCACTACTCAACATTGGGAAAACCCTTGCATCGGCGCCACAAGCTGACAACACCTTAAAAAACGCCGAAGGTGTCTCGTAAGACAGTGCCTTTTCAAGCTCTTTAAAGACACGCTCAGGCGTCAAGGCATCGACCTCGCCTGAAACAACCATGTCTTTCATCAGTTGATGGGTTGAGTGTGCCACTTTAAAGCCAAATACTTTAAATCGTGCGGCAAATCGTGCCACACGTAATACACGCACAGGATCTTCACTAAAAGCATCAGACACATGCTTTAGCAAGCCATTGTTTAAGTCTTCTTGGCCATTAAAAGGGTCAAACAATTCCCCATTTTTCTCAGCAATCGCATTAATGGTGAGATCACGGCGTGACAGATCTTGCTCTAAAGTTACCTGTTGTGATGTATCAAATTCAAAGCCTTTATAGCCTTTACCAACTTTGCGTTCTAATCTGGCCAGTGCATATTCTTCTTGCGTACCTGGATGCAAAAAGACAGGGAATTCCTTGCCTACTTGACGATAACCTAAATCTAGCATCTCTGCAACTGATGAGCCGACTACCACCCAGTCTTTTTCGGTGTTGTTGTCACTAATGCCTAATAAGCGATCACGAACCGCACCGCCAACTAAATACTTTTTCATGGTTGTGAAGAAGAATGGTTTAAATGCCCATATAATACACGAATGGATTTATCTAAATTAACGCCAGAACAGTTTAAAGTCACCCAACAGTGCGGCACGGAAGCGCCATTTACTGGCCAATATGTCAATCATCATGAAGATGGAAATTACACTTGTATTTGTTGTAATCAAGTCCTGTTTTCATCCGAAACTAAGTTTGATTCTGGCACTGGCTGGCCCAGTTTTTACGATATTGCTAAGGCCGATAGTGTATCTTCAATCGAAGATAACGCACATGGTATGACACGCGTAGAAGTCAGATGTAAAAACTGCGATGCGCATCTTGGTCATGTATTTCCTGATGGCCCTGCACCAACAGGGCAGCGTTATTGCATTAACTCTGCTTCATTAAAATTTCAAGCTAAATAACAATGCACATACACATCTTAGGTATTGCTGGTACATTCATGGGTTCACTGGCATTGATTGCCAAACAACTCGGCCACAAAGTCACTGGCCAAGATCAAGGCGTGTATCCGCCCATGAGCACACAATTAGATGAACAAAATATTGACTACACTCATGGCTATGACCTGGCTGACATGCCCAAAGCTGATATCTTTATTATTGGTAATGCGCTATCGCGTGGCAATGAATGTGTTGAAGAAATTTTAACTAAGCAATATGCTTATACCTCAGGTGCACAATGGTTAAGTGAAAACGTCCTGCGTGATAAGTGGGTGTTGGCTGTGTCAGGTACTCATGGCAAAACCACCGCGGCGAGTATGCTCGCCTGCATCTTGGAGTATGCGGGCTACAATCCCAGCTTTTTGATTGGTGGTGTGGTTGAAGATTTTGGCGTGTCATCACGCCTGACTGGTTCAAACTTCTTTGTGATTGAAGCCGATGAATACGACACCGCTTTTTTTGATAAGCGCTCAAAGTTTGTGCATTATCACCCAAAAACTTTGGTGATCAATAATCTTGAATTTGACCACGCCGATATTTTTGATTCTCTCAAAGATATCCAAAAACAATTCCACCACCTGGTTCGTACTGTACCCAGTGATGGCCTAATTATTCACCCACAAAATACACAAGCCATTGATGAAGTGCTTGAGCAAGGCTTATGGTCTTCTGAGCAGACCTTACCTGCTCAGCAACTAAAGACAACCGACACAGGCACCAGTTTTGACATCGAAGGTGCTAGCGTAAACTGGAATTTACTCGGTGAACACAATAAGCAAAATGGCTTAGGTGCCATTTATGCTGCGCATCATATTGGCGTGCCTTTTGATATCGCTTGCGAAGCGCTGAATCAGTTTAAAGGGGTGAAACGTCGCCTAGAGATCAAACATAAAACTGACAAAATCACCCTTTATGATGACTTTGCTCATCATCCAACAGCAATCAAAACCACACTATCGGGCTTACGCGCCAAAGTCGGAAACGACACCATTGTCGCCATTGTAGAGCTTAGATCTAACACCATGAAATCGGGCATTCACCAGCAAAGCTTAGTTGATTCGCTTAAAGATGCTGACCAAGTGTTGGTGCTAAAACCTGAGAACATTGATTGGAATATTGAAGCATTATTCGATAACGACAACTTGTTTAATTCAGTTGATGCTATGGTTGCCAAACTTAGTCAAATTAACCAAGGTCACCTTGTGGTCATGTCTAACGGTAGCTTTGATGATATTTTTACCAAAATAATTAACAACCTATGAAACCAATCGCAATCGCACTCACTGGCGCATCCGGCATGCCCTACGCCATTACTTTACTCAAAGAATTGGTTAAATCTCAAGAGAAAATCTATGTGATGATTTCACAAGCAGCCAACACCGTGATCGCCATGGAAACCGATTTAAACCTAGGTAGCGACACTAGGGTCATTGAAAAAAATCTCAGCCAATATGTAGGCGCTAAAACTGGGCAGATTGAAGTATTTTCTAAAAATCAATGGACGGCACCGGTTGCCTCTGGCTCTAACCCACCACGCGCAATGGTCATATGCCCTTGCACCATGAGCACACTCTCAGCCATTGCTCATGGATCAGCAGACAATCTCATGCATCGCGCTGCCGATGTGGTGATTAAAGAGCAGAAAAAACTCATCTTAGTGCCCAGAGAAACCCCGTATTCAGCCATTCATCTAGAGAATATGCTTAAGCTTTCACGATTGGGTGTAGTGATTATGGATGCCAATCCGGCGTTTTACCAAAACCCTCAAAGCATTGATGATTTGGTTAATTTTGTTGTGGCTAGAATACTCGACCATTTAGACGTGGATCACGATCTTGCACCGCCTTGGCAAGGTTAATAATAGGTAACAGGCCTTTGCCCGTTACCTTAAAAAGAAATAACGCTTAATCCTAAAAAAGCCAAGAATATTGCAAAGAATTTTTTCAGTTTTTTGCCATCAACGTTATGCGCCACCTTAGCACCTAAGGGCGCAAATAGCACACTCATTGCCACAATACTCATCAGCGCTTGAGCGTTAATAAAGCCGAAATCACCGCTGGCACTTTCTACATTCCAACCAGCAACAATAAACCCTAGAACACCCGCAACAGCAATTGGCATACCCACTGCCGCCGAGGTAGCAATGGCATTTTTAATGTCCACATTGTTATAGGTTAAAAATGGCGTGGTCATGGTGCCACCGCCAATTCCCACAACAGCAGAAACCAAACCAATAATATAGCCTGTTATTTGCCACACCCATTTTTTAAGACTGTCCACGTGTGCCGCACTACTAAGTCCAAAGTACATGATCACAGCTACACTAATTTCAAACAAGAAAAAAAACAGTCGCATAGAATCAAAACTCATCACTTTAGTAAGCATCGCACCACTAAAAGCACCCAATAAAATAGTCGGTGTAAGTTTTTTAAAATTGTGCCAATGAATCGCACCATGCCGATGATGTGCCCAAACACTAGATATCGAGGTAAAAACCATCGCTGCAAGTGCTGTGCCAACAGCTGTGTGCATGAGTACGGTTTGATCAGTACTGCCAGCCAATAGATACAACAAAGCCGGCACCATAATCAGCCCGCCACCAAGCCCTAACAAGCCAGCAATAAACCCAGAAAAAGCGCCGAGCAATAATAACAGCGTTATTTCAACCAATTACTAACCGACTGACTTAATAACTCATTTTGATCATTAAAGAAGTGATCGCCTTTAATTTGTTTTTGACTATATCTAGTATTATGGATCGAGGCAGCTTGTCTTTGATTTACAGTCGTTAAAACTGGATCAATGTCTTCAGTCCCATACAGGTCTAGAATCGGGATAGTAATATCAGACAAATAAGGTGTAGAGCCTCCATTCATACCAACTGCAACAAATTTTTTAAATGGGTGCTTTAAATGGCCAGCAAGGTAATGTGTTGCCATTGTTGTCCCCCTACTATGGGCAACTAATAGATCAGCTGATTTTCCCGTGCTTTTAATATAATCAACGGCAGCTTGGATTCGTTTATCCGAATCCCCATTCAAGACGTCGTATTCTTTTCCATCAACCCCATTAGCCAATACTGGTAATTGAATAGAGAGCGTATGATAGCCTTGCTCAGTTAATGACAATCTTAGAGGTTGAATAACACCAGTCCAGTCTGGGTGAACACCCAGCCCATGCATGACAATAGCGACCTTACTAGACTCTGATTCAGACTCAGTAAAAATCGTTAAAAAATTATGGTTATTGGTATTCAACCAAACCACATCGCCATCCATCAAGCCATCTTCAATAAAGCTCGCCCAACGCGCTTCTTTAGCGTAGTCCGGCACCACTTGCGCCCAAGTAAAGTTAGAAATCGTGATTAATATAAAAAATAAACGCCACATAACAATCCTCCTAAAATATTAGAATGATTATAAAACAAAAATTTAGGGAATAATGGATATGTGTGTTTTTGCTTAAACCACACAAAATAACTATTTATAGCCAAAATTATACTAAAAACAACCTACAAATGACATAAATAAACACTTTTAAACAAAAGTTATGCAAAATACAGGGATAAATCATCTAAAAATACTATTTTTAGATGATTGTAATGATTTATTAAGTGGTAATTAGAAAAATTTGCTAAATATTTGACTAAAAATAGTCAAATAAAGAGATAAAATTAAGACAATTTAGATCTAATTAGTGCTGATATAGCACCCATATCAGCCTTACCATCTAATTGACCTTTTAACACACCCATAAGCTTGCCCATATCTTGCATAGAAGATGCACCAGAATCGGCAATGGCTTTGTCCACAGCGGTGGCAATTTCAGCTTCTGAGAGCTGTGCTGGCATGTAGTTATTGATAATAACCAATTCAGCTTCTTCAATTTCGACTAAGTCAGTACGGCCTGCGTCATTAAATTGTGAAATAGAATCTTTGCGTTGTTTCACCATTTTTTGAATAACGACTAATACTTGCGCGTCATCAAGTTCAATACGTTCATCAACTTCTCGTTGCTTGATTGCACCTACAATCATTCGTACTGCCTTTAGGGCATCTTTATCTTTCGCCTTCATGGCTAGCTTCATATCATTGATAATGCGTGTTTTTAGTTCTGACATATTGTTAATATACGATTGTTAAATTAAAAAAATGCCGATACAAGTATCGGCAATTTAAGAAAAAATTTGCTAACGCAATAAAACGTTAAGATTTTTCTTAATACATTCTCTTGCGATGAACGCGATTTTTAGCCATTTCTTTATGAGTACGCTTAACCGCTGCTGCTTTCATACGTTTATTAACCCATGTCTGCTTTTCGTAGAATTCTTTCTTACGAACATCGGTAATAACACCGGCTCTATCGCATGAACGACGAAAACGTCTAAGGGCAATATCAAAGGGTTCGTTCTCTCTTACTTTAATTGAAGGCATGTTTTATTTTCCTTTATGAATCAGTGGTATCTGCATTAGCAGAGCTGTCAAAATCAACCAATTGAATAATCGCCATTGGTGCTTTATCACCAGTACGGAAACCGGCTTTAAGAATACGGGTGTAACCACCAGGGCGCTCTTTGTAGAACGGACCTAGCTCAGTGAATAACTTTGCTACTGAAGCATCATCACGTAATTTTGCAAATGCATTACGACGATTAGCAACAGAATCTGTTTTCGCTTTGGTAATTAAAGGCTCAACCACACGTCTAAGCTCTTTAGCTTTAGGCAAGGTTGTTCTGATTGTTTCATGTAGAAACAATGAGTTAGCCATGTTTTGAAACATTGCTTTACGATGAGAAGCGTTACGGTTTAGTTGTCTACCTGACTTTCTATGTCTCATGATATTTCCTTATTCACTCATTAAGTCAACTGGAGGCCAATTTGCAATGGCTGTGCCTAAGTCTAGGCCTTTTTCAGTTAACACTTCTTTAATTTCGTTTAATGACTTGCGACCTAAATTAGGTGTTCTCAATAAGTCTTGTTCAGACTTTTGAATTAAGTCACCAATGTAGTAGATTTGCTCTGCTTTTAAACAGTTTGCACTACGTACTGTTAGTTCTAACTCGTCTACGGCTGCTAATAACTGTGGATCAAAGTCATCAGAAGTTGGCAATGCTGCTTCTTCTTCAACTAACTCTAACTCAACAAACGAAGACAGTTGATCTTGTAGAATTGTCGCTGCACGTTTGACTGCTGTTTCTGCATCAACCGAACCGTTAGTTTCAATAATAATGTTTAGCTTGTCTAGATTTACTTTTTGCTCAACACGGGCTGCTTCTACCGTAAAGCTAACACGCTTAATCGGTGAGAAACTTGCGTCTAATTGCATACCACCAATTGTTGATGCTTCATCGTCACGCGCAACTGCTGTGTCGTAACCAATGCCTGTGCCAATTTTAAGTGTTAGTCGCATATGACCACCTGCATTTACAGTTGCAATCACTTTATCTGCATTGAATACTGTAATATCTGTGCCGTTTGCTTCGATATCAGCCACGGTGATTTCACACGGGCCTTTTTTATCGATAACCACTTCTGCAGATTCAGATGTATTTAACCCAACCGATACTTCTTTAAGGTTTAAAAGAATATCTAATACATCTTCCTGAACGCCATCAATGGTTGAAAATTCATGCATTACGCCATCAATTGCAACTTCAGTGACTGCTGAGCCTACCATAGAAGATAATAACGTTCTTCTAAGGGCGTTGCCTATTGTATGGCCAAAACCTCTCTCTAAAGGCTCTAGAATAATTCTGTATTCGTTAGTACCTGTTTTTGATGACTCAACTAACTTTGGCTTTAAAAAATCTCTTGCACTACCTTGCATAATTAATTCCTTATTTTGAATACAATTCAACAATTAAATGTTCTGCGATGTCTGATGACAACTCGTCACGAGCAGGAACATTTTTAAACACGCCTTTAAGGGCTTTATTATCAACATCGACCCAGTCAACTTGACCTGATTGCTCAGCTAATTCAACAGCTAGCTGAATACGGCTTTGTTTTTTAGCCTTCTCTCTAATTGAGATTTCATCATTTGCACTCACTTGGTAAGAAGGAATATTAACGATAGAACCGTTTACTAAAATAGATTTATGTGATACTAACTGTCTAGCTTCAGCACGTGTTGAACCAAAACCCATACGGTAAACCACGTTATCTAGACGACATTCAAGTAATGACAATAAATTTTCACCTGTTGAACCTTTCTTTTGTGATGCTTTCTTGTAATAAAGACGGAATTGCTTTTCTAAAACGCCGTAGATGCGTCTTACTTTTTGCTTTTCACGTAATTGTAAACCGTACTCAGTACCTTTTTGACGACGGACATTTGCACCGTGTACACCAGGTAATTGAGTTAATTTACATTTAGAATCTAATGATCTAATGCCACTTTTAAGAAATAAGTCCGTGCCTTCGCGACGTGCTAATTTACAAGTAGGTCCAGTATATCTAGCCATAATTTATCCTTATACTCTGCGTTTCTTAGAAGGACGACAACCGTTATGAGGGATTGGCGTTACATCTGTGATTGATTGAATTTTTAACCCTTGTGCATTAAGACCACGAATTGCAGAATCTCTACCAGGACCAGGACCTTTTACACGAACATCTAAATTTTTCATGCCGAAAGCCAATGCTTTTTCACCACAATTTCCAGCTGCTACTTGCGCTGCAAACGGTGTT
Organism: Candidatus Thioglobus sp.; assembly: GCA_003978185.1. Next base: position 904 of record QOAH01000049.1, on the reverse strand, counting down.
GATTTTCTTGAACCTCTAAAACCAGAACCGCCTGCGGTTGCCCAACAAATTGCGTTTCCGTGTCGATCGGTGATCATAACGATGGTATTGTTGAATGTTGCATGAATATGCGCAATACCGTCAGTAATGACTTTTTTTGATTTTTTCTTTGCTGGTGCTTGAGCCATAATATCTACCTATGATTATTTAATTAAGCGACGAGGACCCTTACGAGTTCTGGCATTTGTTTTAGTTCTTTGACCACGAAGTGGTAAACCTTTTCTGTGGCGAATACCACGGTAACAACCTAAATCTTTTAATCGCTTAATGTCCATTGCTACTTGACGACGAAGGTCTCCTTCAATTTCAAATTTTGCAACTGCACTACGAATCATTTCTAACTGATCTTCAGCGATGTCAGAAACCTTGGTTGCTGGGTCTATTTTAAGCTCTGCACAAATTGCTTTTGCTCTTGTGTCGCCGATACCAAAGATTGACTGTAAGCCAATGACAATGTGTTTATGTGTTGGAATATTAATTCCCGCTATTCTAGCCATTTATATTTTCCTTATATCCTATTTTTTGCTCTAAATCTATACTATTTTTCCCTCGAAAAACAATACAAAAATTAAAACGCGAAAAACCGGCAATTATACGTTGCGAGTCTTTCAATGTCAATCTCAATTAACCTTGTCTTTGCTTATGACGAGGTTCCTTACAAATTACTCGCACCACACCGTGACGCTTGATAATTTTGCAATTGATACAAATCTTTTTTACTGATGCTCTTACTTTCATAATCCCTGCCTTCTTTCTAGTTTAAACCAGCCTTTTTCATTAATGACTCATACTGATTAGACATTAAATGTGACTGTGCTTGTGAGATAAAATCCATCACCACAACGACGATGATCAATAAACTGGT
>QOAH01000009.1 GCA_003978185.1 Candidatus Thioglobus sp. | reverse complement strand
GATTAATGTTTTGATCTGCCTCGTTGGTTAACAAAGTAGAGATATGAATCGAGCCTAAATATTTATAATCCCTATCCACCACAAACACCTTGTCGGTGTCATTTGGCATTTTTTTTAATAAGCGCAAATAACGAATCACAGTGCGTACATTTACATCATCACGCACTGTAATGATATCGATATTCATGAGCCCACCTGCTGAATCTTCAGGATAAGATAAAACGTGCTTTAAATGGTCTCGATGCTTGTGGTCTAATGTTAGAAGTAGGTTGTGTAATGCTGATTCTGGTAGCTCTGGCACAATATCTGCCAAATCATCCATGTCTAGGCCTTCGGTGGCTTTTACAATAGAATCAACATCCATTTCATTGAGAAGTTGAGACTGTACATCTTCACTAAGATCTTTAAGAATATCACCTTGTGTGCCTGGATCAATATTAACCCAAAGCTGAGTTCTGGCTTTGGGTGGGATACCTTCTAATAGGCGAGCAATTTCAGCCGAATGTAAGTTGGCAAGTTGAGCGGTGGCTTCTTCATACAAAGAAGCCTCCAGAGACGTCATCAGTTTCTGAAGGCAAGCTTCGAAAGAAGTGTTTTCAACTTCTGACATTGAATTAATGTTCCTTTTTTAAAAACCTAGGGTTTATCCCAGGCTGGTCGACCCTTAGTTTTTTCTATGGTCGTTTAATTTTTCTTTGTGCTTTTTAATTTGTGAATCTAGTTTGTTAACCATTTGGTCAATAGAAACGTATAAATTGTCACTTTCGGCTTTAGCGAATAAATCTGCTCCACTTATGTGAATGGTTGCCTCGGCTTTTTGCACATCCTTATCAACCCCCAAGATCATATTAATGTTAATCAAGTGATCAAAGTGATGTTTAATTTTAGATAATTTTTCAATAGAATGTTGCTTGATTGCCTCGGTGATATCGAGATGGTGACCAGAAATACTTAATTGCATAAACGCTCCTTATCAGATTAAAAAATATTCAACTTAATTGTGCCACAAACTTTGACCAATTGTAAAGTATTTGTTGTCATATACAGTAAATAATAAACACCACAAATATTGATTTGAGGTTATAATTACCCTTTTACTTATTCCACATTTAGGAGATAAACATGGACGCAGTTAGTCAAGAATCTAATGAATTAAGCGCAAAAAGAATCGCATTACAAAATACCTTTAAAGTACACACAGATGCAAATGGTTTTTCATATGAAGAGTGGGTTAACCCACCAGCAGGCTCATTCTATGAAGGCTACAAAAAAGAGTTAGCCGAAATTGACAACGCAATGGCTCCGCCTTTACAATACCAATCATAATCAGAATTCTGATTGGTAATAAAAGCCCCGTTTGGGGCTTTTTTGTTTAGTGGCCAATTCAAAAATACACTAAAAAAATTATGTCTTATTTAATGTCAAATTATGCACCCCTTGAAGTTACCTTTGTTAAAGGTGAAGGCTGTTACCTGACAGATACTAAAGGCGATCAATACTTAGATGCTTTATCAGGTGTTGGCGTGGTTGGACTAGGTCATTGCCACAAAGACATTACAGCCGCCATCCAAGCGCAGGCTGGCACACTGCTACATACCAGTAACTGGTATCGCATTCAACACCAGGAAACCTTAGCTAAAAAATTATGCCAATTAGCCGATATGGATACCGCCTTTTTTGGCAACTCTGGCGCTGAGGCTAATGAAGCTGCTATCAAAATTGCACGCTTGCACGGACGGGCTAATAATATTGATAATCCTGTTATTCTAACAGCTAACCAAAGTTTTCATGGTCGCACTATGGCAACGCTTTCTGCCACTGGCAATGTAAAAGTACAAAATGGATTTGCACCTTTGGTGAGTGAGTTTATTCATGTTGATTTTAATGATGTCGATGCCATTAAAGCGCATACTGATAACGCCAATATTGTTGCTATTATGTTAGAGCCTATCCAAGGTGAAAGTGGCGTAATTATTCCAGCTGACGATTACCTTAATCAAGTGCAGACGATTTGCCAAGCTAACAATTGGTTGTTAATACTAGATGAAGTACAAACTGGTATTGGCCGCACCGGGCAGTTATTTGCCCACCAATACAACAATATCACTCCTGATGTTTTAACTCTAGCTAAAGGTTTGGGCAATGGCGTACCTATTAGCGCTTGCCTAGCTAAAGGAAAAGCAGCCACCCTGTTCCAACCTGGCTCACACGGATCTACCTTTGGCGGTAATCCCTTGGTATGCCAAACTGCACTCACAGTGCTTAAGGTTATTGAAAAAGACGGTGTTCTTAACAATGCTATACAAATGGGTGAATACTTAGTATCTGGCTTTAAATCAAAGCTGGCGAACTCAAACAAAATAGTAGAAATACGTGCTAAAGGCTTAATGCTGGCTATTGAGCTTAATCAAGATTGCTCTAGTTTGTTAAATGCAGCCTTAGATAAAAAACTATTAATCAACATTACTGGACAATCAATTCGCTTATTGCCACCACTTATTATTAATAAAGCCGAGGCTGATACAATTATCAATACAGTCTGCGAGCTAATCGATACCGTATAAACGGAGATATCAACATGACAAAACACTTTATCAATTTAGATGACTTATCCAGCAATGATTTACAACAAATCATTGCTCAAGCCATTGCCTTAAAAAAACAATATAAGGCTGGCGAGACTTCTAATACTTTGAAAAATAAAACCTTAGCCATGATTTTTGATAAATCATCTACTCGCACTCGTGTTTCGTTTGAAGCAGGTATGGCACAACTCGGTGGCCATGCTTTATTTTTATCAGACAAAGATATTCAACTGGGTCGTGGTGAGCCTATCACCGATAGCGCTGTTGTTATCAGCTCAATGGTCGATTGTATTATGTTGCGTGTTTCATCGCACGAAGACATCAAAACCTTTGCTGATTACTCATCGGTGCCTATTATTAATGCTTTATCTGATGAATCACACCCTTGTCAATTATTGGCTGACATGATGACTTATCAAGAGCATAACGGTTCGATTAAAGGCAAAACAGTAGCTTGGGTTGGCGATGGCAACAACATGTGTCACACTTATATGCAAGCAGCTAAAGCTTTTGAGTTCACGCTTAATATTGCCACACCTAAAGGTTATGAACCAGATCAAAGTTTTGTTGATCAATATACTGATTACATCAACTTATACAAAGATGCAAAGAGCGCTTGTGCTGATGTAGATTTAGTGGTGACTGATGTTTGGGCTAGTATGGGTCAAGAAGCTGAACAGAAAAAACGCGAACTAGACTTTAAAGATTTTCAAGTCGATACAAATTTAATGTCTCAGGCTAAATCAGATGCAGTCTTTATGCACTGTTTACCAGCGCATCGTGGTGAAGAAGTTAGTGCCAATGTGATTGATGGCAATCAAAGCTTGGTATGGGGTGAGGCTGAAAATCGCCTACATGCACAAAAGGCATTGTTATTGTACTTATTGGGCTAGAGTTTGGTTTGGACAGATAGTTTATCCATGGCTTCTTGATAGAATTTTACACCGCGCTCAACTTTTTCACGACCTTTAGATACACGCCAACGATTGGTATCACGTAGTGAATAAACACAGCCACAATACTCTTGCTGATAGAATTCTTCTCGCTTAGACAACTCTAACATACGCGACGAACCGCCCTGCTTGCGCCAATTAAAATCCCAATAACTAATTTCATTAAATGGCTCAGCGGCACGCACACCACAACCATTGATTTGATCCATATCTTTCCAGCGTGAAATACCTAGGGTTGATGATATAAGGTCAAAGCCGTGGTCTTGTGCATACTGTGCAGTCACTTCAAAACGCATATCGAAACACGTGGTACAACGCTCACCACGCTCAGGCTCATTCTCTTGACCTTTAGTACGATCAAACCAGTTATCTTTGTCATAATCTGCATCAATAAATGGCATGCCAAGTTTTTGCGCAAAACGAATATTCTCCTCTTTGCGTAATTCGTATTCTTCCCTAGGATGGATATTCGGATTGTAAAAGAAGATCGTTGTATCAATTTCTGAGATTGCCAATGCTTCCATAATTTCACCAGCACAAGGGGCGCAGCATGAATGCATGAGTAATTTCTTTTCGCCATTAGGTGTAGTGAGCTTGGGGCGCTCATAGCCTTTTAAGGTGTAATCTACTTTAGACATGCTTTTATCTGTTTCAGAATTTCCCAGGTTTCACGCTTGAGCTGTTCATTCGCCAAGACTTTACTTGGGTGATGTGCAATAAAATGCTGCTCAGAAGATGGTTTTAGATCTTTACTCATAAGTAATACTGTTTTAGCATTATATTGACCAAGTGTTCGGCTTAAATCATCAGCGTTAATACTGACAAAAGTTACATCTTGTTGATGCAAACCAATAGCACCCAACATCTTTAATAAAAAATCTTGGTATTTTCCAGTCTGGCAAAATGAACGTGAATTTTGAGTCTCAATGACCAAACACGATGTGTTGATTTTTTGCGCATCAACATCTTCGGATTTTTCTTCAGCATACAAAAACTCAGGCACACCTAAGGCCTCTAAATAGCGTGATCTTAGTGCTTCACTCATATTTGAGGATGTGCCCTATCGGTAGCTGCCATGATTTTATTCAAACCATGAATATACGCTTTAGCACTGGCGGTAATAATGTCTGTATCAGCAGCTTGACCATTAATAATACGTCCATCATGCTCCAGGCGTACATTAACCTCTCCCAACGCATCTGTACCTTGAGTTACGTTAGAGACTGAATATAATTGCAGATTTATCTCAAAATCTACCAAGGTACTAATGGCGCTAAAAGTAGCGTCTACCGCACCTGAGGTTTTTGCAGTGGCGGTTTGTTCCTTACCATCAATAGACAAAACAACCGTTGCGGTATTTTTTTCACCCGTTTCAGTGCAAACCTTTAAAGACACCAATTTGATTGATTCACTGGCTTCAGTTTGCGTTTCTGATACCAAGGCTTGTAAATCTTCATCAAAAATTTCGTGCTTTTTATCAGCCAATTCTTTAAACCGTCTAAAGGCATCATTGAGGCTTTCTTCAGAATCAAACTCTACGCCGAGCTCGGTTAGTCTGACTTTAAAGGCATTACGGCCTGAGTGCTTACCCATGACCAGCTTATTAGCATTCCAACCGACATCCTCTGCACGCATAATTTCATAAGTCTCACGATGCTTTAAAACACCATCTTGATGAATACCTGCCTCATGAGCAAAAGCATTTGCACCGACAATAGCCTTATTAGGTTGCACGATAAAACCAGTCACACTAGAAACTAGACGTGACGCTGTCAAAATATGCGTGGCATCAATATTAGTATCACAGTCAAACACATCCTGTCGTGTTCTCACCGCCATCACTAGCTCTTCTAATGAAGTATTACCAGCACGCTCCCCTAAACCATTAATTGTACATTCAACTTGTCTAGCGCCGTTCAATACGGCTGACAAAGAATTGGCGACAGCAAGCCCTAAGTCATTATGACAATGTGCTGAAAATATCGCTTTATCTGAATTCGGAACTCGCTCAATTAATGATTTCATGGTAGCGCCAAACTGATGTGGTATGTTATAACCCACTGTATCTGGGATATTAATCGTAGTCGCACCAGCAGCAATCGTCGCCTCGATAATACGACAAAGGAAATCTTCATCGGATCTACCCGCATCTTCAGGTGAAAACTCTACATTATCGGTATATTTTCTAGCGCGTTTGACCGCGCGAACTGCTTGTTCCACCACTTGATCTGGCGTCATGTTTAGCTTCATTTTCATGTGAATATCACTGGTAGCAATAAACGTATGAATACGAGCTGAATTAGCCCCTTTTAAAGCCTCACCTGCACGATCAATATCTTTATCTAGCGCCCTGGCAAGAGAGCAAATAGTTGAATCTTGTACAGCATTAGCCACAGCCTGTACCGCTGCAAAATCACCCGGTGAGGCAATAGCAAAGCCTGCCTCAATCACATCTACTTTCATTTTTTCTAATACTTTGGCAATGCGTACTTTTTCATCTTTGGTCATTGATGCCCCAGGTGATTGCTCGCCATCACGAAGGGTTGTGTCAAAAATAATTAGTTTGTCAGACATTTAAGTCTCCTATGTTTTTTTATGTTGTTATATTCAATTTTGAGGTGCGGGACTTTTCAGTCATACGCATAAGTAGATTGCCTTACGGCAATAATCGTAACAACAAAGGCAAGAGAATGCTTTGTTTAAATTGAGTAAATATAACTTGAAGGCTCATAATGCGCATTATAAAGCAATATTAAGCGTTTTTAGCTCGTTTTTTCATTTGACGTTTTTTCCTGACCTCAATCATAGTCATCATTAAACCCGACAAAGCGTATGCTAAGAAGAAGACAAATAAAATCACACTAGGCCATAGCGTAATTACAATAATGACCAATGTCGCAATCAACAATAATTTAAAGGAAGACCTGCCTTTTAGGTCAATCTCTTTAAAACTATAATAACGCACATTACTTACCATTAGTACACCAGCACCCACTAGGATAATCCAGCTTATTAATGTTAGATACTGATCATACTCGGTTACACCAATGCTTTGCTTAGTCCAAACCATGCCTGCAACCAACGCTGCTGCTGCTGGTGAAGGCAAGCCTTGAAAATAACGCTTGTCTTCAACACCAATCTGAGTATTAAATCGAGCCAAACGTAGTGCACCAGCAGCGGTATAAACAAACGCTCCTAGCCAGCCAATTTTACCTAAGTCAGAAAACTGCCAAAAATACACTAGGAGTGCTGGCGCTACACAAAACGAAAGCATATCCGCCATTGAATCATATTGTTCACCGAATGAGCTCTGAGTGTTTGTTAAGCGTGCCACACGACCATCAAGTCCATCAAACAACATTGCAACAAAAATAGCAATTGCAGCATCGGCGTACTGGCCTTTAGTAGCAAGAATAATAGCAAAGAATCCTGCAAACAAACCAAAGGTTGTTAAAACATTAGGTAGTAAGTAAACCCCTCTTTTTGCTTTCTTAACTGTCATATTAGGATTATAGCGCTATATTGTTTAGTCTGGATAAAAAAAACGCCCAACTTGGTTGGGCGTTTGATGCTTATAAAGCCTTTCTAGTTTTTACTTTGATCAACAATTTTGTTAATCCAAGGCATCATTGATCTAAGTGATTCCCCTACTTTCTCAATTTTGTGCTGACGCTGAACTTCACGACGTGCCGGCAAATCACCAACATTAGCCACAAACTCTTTAGCAAATGAGCCGTCTTGGATCTCGCCCAAAATTTTCTTCATTTCCGCTTTAGTTTCATCAGTTACAATACGTGGTCCACGAGTTACATCGCCGTATTCTGCTGTGTTTGAAATTGAATAACGCATATTAGCAATACCACCTTCATACATTAAATCAACAATTAGCTTAAGCTCATGTAAACACTCAAAATATGCCATCTCTGGCTCATAACCTGCCTCTACTAAAGTTTCAAAACCTGCTTGAACTAAAGCTGTTGTACCACCACATAAAACCACTTGCTCACCAAATAAATCGGTTTCTGTTTCTTCTCTAAATGAAGTTTCTAAGATGCCTGTACGACCACCACCAATGGCTGATGCGTAAGATAATGCAATGTCTTTCGCTGTGCCAGATACGTCTTGTTGTACAGCGATTAAATCAGGAATACCACCACCTTTTTCAAATTCTGAACGCACTGTGTGACCCGGCGCCTTAGGCGCAATCATAATCACATTAAGATCTGCTCTTGGACTGATCATTTCATAATGAATATTCAAACCATGTGCGAAAGCTAATGTTGCGCCATTTTTAAGATTTGGCTCGATATTATCAGTATAAATTTTAGCTTGAAATTCATCCGGTGCCAAAATCATGACTAAATCTGCCCAAGCGGTTGCATCTTCGACTGACTTAACCGTTAAACCAGAAGCTGTTGCTTTTTTCTCACTAGTAGAGCCTGCACGTAAACCAACCACAACCTCTACACCAGAATCTTGTAAGTTATTTGCATGAGCATGGCCTTGTGAGCCATAACCAATAATCGCAACTTTCATGCCTTTAATAATGTTTAAGTCTGCATCTTTATCGTAATATCTATTCATTTTTTCCTCTTTATGTAATTAACCTTCTCTTTTCTGACAAACGCCGGTTACGCCTGTTCTTGAAACTTCTAAAATCTTAGATGCATCTAGCGAATCTAAAAATTCATTAATTTTTTTACTTTGTCCTGCAACTTCAATCAAATAAGTATCTTCCGATACATCAATAATCTTGCCTGAAAATTGATCAATTTGTCGATCAATGTCTGCTTGTGTGTTTGGATTAACGTCAATTTTAACTAATAATAACTCACGTTCAACATGCTCTGTTGCTGTCAAATCTGTCACTTTAACGACGTCAATTAGTTTGTCCAGCTGTTTTACAATTTGCTCAATGATATTATCATCACCAACGCTCACAATTGTCATTCTTGACAATGTAGGATCATTGGTAGCTGCCACAGTGAGTGATTCAATGTTAAAACCACGTGCCGAAAAAAGCCCGGCAACTCTAGACAGGGCACCGGCTTCATTTTCTAGCATTACTGAAATAATATGCCTCATAGCTATACCAAGTTTAATCCTGAATCGTTCGTAGAAGCCATTTCATCGCGTCCTGCTAATAACATTTCATGATGTCCTGCACCTGATGGAATCATTGGGAATACATTTTCAGTTGGGTCTGTCAAAATATCGATAAATACTGTTCTGTCTTTTTGCTTGAACGCTTCAATCAGTGCTGGCTTTAAATCAGCTTCTTTCTCCACTCGAATACCGATATGACCATAACTCTCAGCCAACTTCACAAAATCAGGTAGAGCATCCATATAAGACATTGAATAACGCTTATCATAAAAGAATTCTTGCCACTGACGTACCATACCCAAATAGCCATTATTAATATTAATGATTTTAACGGGTGTATGGTATTGCAACATAGTTGACAACTCTTGTAGCATCATTTGAATACTACCGTCACCGGTGACACAAGCAACATCTAGATCAGGACTAGCAAGTTTAGAGCCCATTGCTGCTGGCAAACCGAACCCCATGGTTCCAAGTCCGCCTGAATTAATCCAACGACGCGGCTTGTCAAATGGATAGTACTGCGCCGCCCACATTTGATGTTGACCTACGTCAGAAGTAACAATAGCCTCTCCCTTGGTCACTTCATACAATGTTTCAATAACTGTTTGTGGCTTAATCACACCTTGTTTGGTTTTGTACGCCATAGAGTCTACTGAGCGCCAGTCATTGATTTGCTTCCACCACGAGTCTATATTTTCTAGTTTTTTAGTATCCAGACTCTGAATAAGCGCCTGCAACACATCGTTCACTTGTCCAATAATAGGAACATCAACGCCCACCACTTTACCAATAGTGGAAGGATCGATATCAATATGAATGATTTTTGCGTAAGGACAGAATTTTTCTAAATTTCCAGTAATGCGGTCATCGAATCTTGCACCCACAGCAATAATACAGTCTGAATCATGCATTGCCATGTTTGACTCGTACGTACCATGCATTCCCAGCATACCTAAAGACTGTTTATCTGTTGCAGGAAATGCACCCAAACCCATTAGCGTCTGTGTGATTGGAAATCCAGTATTGTGCGTCAGGGTAGTTAATGCTTTACTAGCATTGCCAATCACGCTGCCACCACCTGAATAAATAATAGGTTTTTTAGCCTTTTCAATGATTGCAATTGCTTTTTTAATCTGCTCAGCATCAACTTGAACTTCAGGCTGATATGAGCGCATTTTTATCGTTTTAGGGTAACCCTCGTATTCAATTTCAGCAATGGTTGCGTCTTTGGTAATGTCAATCAAGACGGGGCCTGGACGCCCTGTTGTCGCGATATAAAAGGCTTTTTTAACTGTCTCAGCAATATCATCAGCATTTTTAACCAAAAAATTATGCTTTACACATGAACGCGTAATACCGACTGCATCAACCTCTTGAAAGGCATCACTACCGATTACTGGAGAAGGCACTTGGCCAGAAACAACCACCATTGGAATAGAGTCTGTAAACGCAGTGGCAATACCTGTAACTGCATTAGTCAAACCAGGGCCTGAGGTAACGAGTGCTACACCGCATTTACCACTAGTGCGCGCATAACCATCTGCAGCGTGCACAGCACCCTGTTCATGACGAACTAAAATATGATCAATTACCGTACAAACATTTAATGCATCGTAGATGTGTAGAACTGCCCCGCCCGGGTATCCAAAGATGTGCTTCACGCCTTCACTTTTCAAGCAATCAACTAGTATTTGTGCACCATTTAACTTCATCACTTATTTGAAAGAATAAAAACCTTCAGATTATACCTAAGGTGTGCTTGGCACAACTAGCAGTTTATAAGGAATTTTGCCAGTCTTCTGAGTAGAATTGAATCGGAGAATTTTCTGTCTCGAAAGTCTCAATCGACCATGTATCTGGCCTAGATAAGATTTCTGACAGAAGCTGATCATTCAATAAATGGCCAGTTTTATAACCTTCATAATGACCAATTAGATTAGCGCCTAATAAATACAAATCGCCCACAATATCTAAGATCTTGTGTTTGACAAATTCATTTTGATAACGCATGCCATCTTCATTAAGCACATCATCATCACTGAGTGCAATAGCGTTATCCATACTCGCACCAAGTGCTAAGTTTTGTCGTTGCATCATTTCCACATCTTTCATGTAGCCAAATGTTCTGGCACGAGAAATTTCTTTTAGATAGGACTGCTGAGCAAAATCAATACTAAGCTTCTGACCACTTTCCTTTACTTTTTTATGATCAAAATCAATTTCAAGTGTTACTTTAAAACCTTCATAAGGGGAGACTTGCGCCCACATGTCTTTATTTTCAACTCGAACTGTTTCGTGAATCACAAAAAAACGTTTGTGGGAATTTTGCTCTTCGATACCAGCAGATTGTACTAAGAAAATAAAAGGCGCTGATGAGCCGTCCATAATTGGCACTTCAAAAGAATCTAATTCTACCAAAACATTATCAATACCCAGCGCTGAAAAAGCACTCATGAGGTGCTCAATTGTTGAAACCTTTACCCCTTGATTTTCAAGACCGGTTGAAAGCACCACCTCATTAACAAAAGCATTATGCGCTCTAACTAATTTACCACCAACATCCATACGTCGGAATACCACACCATGATCAATTTCAGCTGGAATTAGTGTCATATTCACAATATGACCACTGTGAATACCAATGCCACGCGCCTTAACAGTTTTTTTAATTGTTCTTTGTTTAATCATAAGATGAAGATTTTATCACTTTAAAACTTAAATAAATTCCCTTTAATTTTACCAATTTTACCCATAAATCCAACTGTATTATCTGGTTGTAATTCTTCTAAGTAAGACTCATCTGGCTCATATAATAATAAACCTAACGCACAGGCATAGGTAGGATCGGAAATAATCATTTCATTGCCGTCAATTTTTTCGGTATCGACTTGACCTAGTTTTGACCTTACTCTAAAAGATCGTAAAAATAATTCATCACAACCCTGGATTTTAGACCCTGCGCCCGTCAACACATAACCAGATTTGAGTGAACGATCAAGTTTTTTAGATTTTAAATTTTGCTTAATCAGTGAAAATAGATCTAAGTATGCCTGCTCAATTACCTCGACCAAGCTATGGGATGATAAATAACACTCTTCAAGACCTCCTATCGGTTTGAACTTAATCAGTTGATCTTCTCTAAGAGACTTAATTTGGGCGTCACCATATTGTATTTTTAATCGCTCTGCCTCATTAAATGATGTATTAAATGCATAAGCGATTTCATCAGTGATTTGATCTCCAGCTGATTTGAAAATCGCACTATGAGTGATACCGCCATTCGTAAATACTGATATATTGGTTACACCTGAACCAATATCAACTAAACAAACACCATTGTCTTTCTCATCTTGACTAAGGTATGGTTCGCTACTCGCCATAGAATTTAATACAATCATAGAGGTGCCAAGATTACTTTTTCGAATGCTTTTTTCAATAGATCCTACCGCCTGATTAGATGCAATCACAATATGCATATTGGCCTCTAATGTTTTTGCTTCTAGGCCAACTGGTTTATCTACTTCAACGCCTCGATGGGTAATTGGATCCTTATCAATAATAAAGCTGTTTGGTACGCTATTAATAACTTGCTTATTGGTAGATGTTGCAACAGCTTTGGCAGATTTTAATGCTAATTCCACATCTTTCTCGGTAATCACAGAATTAGCAATTAAAACTTGGCCTTTTCTATTGATAATGGTTAAGTGTGGGTCAGAAATGTTAACACTCACATTAAAAAATTTAGTATTACAACTACTATATGCTTTTTCAACCACGGCATTAATGGCTTGACTGGTTTTTTCACTGTCGACAATTAACCCTTTCTTAACGCCAGCTGAAGGCCCAATACCATGACCAAAGATTTTTAATTGACCCTCTATTTCTTCAGCAAGCAAGATCACAATTTTGCTACTGCCTATATCTAAACTTACAAAAAAATTATTGTCAGCTGCCACGCTCTCTATCCTTATATTCTAACCACTCATACAAATGATCTAATTCAACCGTAGTGCCACTTAATAAGCGTCGAAACTTCTTAGCATTGGGCTGCCCATGATACAAACCTAAAATATGTCGTGTCATTGAGCGAATCGGTACCCCTTGATCATTTTGATTTTTCATGTACTCAATAAAGTCTAATAATACTTGTTCGCGACTCAATTTTGTTGTATTTTGTTTGTAAATTTTTGCATCAACATCGCAAAGTAAATAAGGCTGATGATAAGCCACCCTTCCAAGCATAGTACTGTCTACTCTCTCCAAGTGATTGAGTGCGTCTTCTAAGCAATTAATACCACCATTAATGCCAATGGTTAATTCGGGGAAATCTTGCTTAATTTGATATACCCAGTCGTAATTGAGTGGTGGTACTGTGCGATTTTCTTTTGGACTTAAGCCTTTTAACCAAGCTTTACGAGCATGAATGATAAACGTATCACAGCCTGCTCGCTCAACCGTGGTAACAAAGTTAACCAATTCTTCATAACTTTCCATGTCATCAACACCAATACGAGACTTTAGGGTAATGGGTAAATCACTCGCTTGTTTCATCGCATCAACACACTGAGCCACTACCTGAGGTGTATTCATCAAACAAGCACCGAAACTTCCTGACTGCACTCTATCTGATGGGCAGCCGGCATTAATATTAACTTCATCATAACCCCAATCTTGGGCAATCTTAGCGCATTGTGCCATCTCGCTTGGATCGCTACCACCCAGTTGTAATACCAGTGGGTGTTCATCTTCATGGTAGTCTAATAGGCGCTTTTTATCACCATGTAAAATAGCCTTACTGGTAATCATCTCAGTATAAAGTTGCGCGTGTTTAGACATTAGGCGATAAAAATATCGACAATGTCGATCAGTCCAATCCATCATTGGCGCAACGCTAAATTTATGAGGATAGTTCATTGACTAAAGTCTGTATAGCAAAATCAATACTACTGACCACCACGGTTTCTCGATCACCTGAAAAGTGTTGAGTCTTAACAAAGTACTTATCCTTAACGCAAAAACCAAAACACACCATACCCACTGGCTTTTCTGCTGTTCCACCTGTTGGACCAGCAATACCGGTAATCGAGACAGCGACATCACTATGGGAATTTTGAATCACACCATTGACCATCTCATAAACTGTTTGTTCGCTCACAGCGCCAAACTGGCATCAACATCAAGCATATCTATCTTTGCTTGATTGCTATAAGTGATATAGCCTCGGTCAAAATAAGTAGATGAGCCAGAAATACTGGTTAATAAGGCTGACAATCTACCACCTGTGCAAGACTCTGCCACCGAAATATTAAGTGACTGCTTAATCAGCAATATACTTAAGTCCTGTATGCTCATTTTAAAGCTGCCTGTACAATTTCAAAAATATCGTTAGACAAGTTTTTAGTCGACAAGATGGTTTCTAACTGCTGTTTTTGTAATTCACGTAATTCAGGTGTGTAGCGCTTCCAGTGATTATAAATACTCACCAATCGCGCCCCAATTTGCGGGTTAGAAGTGTTGAGCTTAATAATCACTTCGGTCAATAATTCATAGCCTTGCTGATTATGAAATTGATTAAAATTTTGGGAAAAACCACCAATAACGCTACGCAGACGATTTGGTGTATTAAATGAAAATAGTGGGTGTTGCATTAACTGCTTAATATCATCAACCGTGTTATCAGCTGCGCCAGCTTGTGCTGCAAACCATTTGTCCATTACCTGAACATCAGCTTGGTACAGTTCAAACATGGTTTCAATCACATTACTCTGATGAATATTATCAAGTGCGAGTAATGCATTAAAAGCACTTAATCGGTCAGTCATGCAATTGGCTGAGTTAAACTGAGTATTGGCTAAATCAAACTCACCACTTTTTGTTAAATAATACAAACATGTATTTTTGAGTGAGCGTTTACCCACTGCATTTGGTGTTAATTCATAAGCATCCTTAGTATTGAGCTTATGATAAATACTTAGTAGCTGATCTTTAAAACGCTGAATAATTTTCTCAATGACAATCTCACGTTTTTGTCGAATATTAGCAACATCAATTTCATCAACCTGAAAATGCAAGAAACGCTCTAATGGCAAAGTTAGCATTTCGCTCATTAACGAATAATCTGTTTCTTGATTAAGAATACTCTCAAAGGCATCAAACAATTGTGTTTCATCAATGCTGTTAGGTTTTAAAATTAGATCTAACCATAGTGCTTGGGCATTATCCCAGCGGCTAAATGCATCGGTATCGTGCTCACATAAAAATATTTTTTGTTCGGTCTTAAGATTTGAAGTAAGTTTAATTGGCGCTGAAAAACCACGCAACCAAGAGGGAATGGGCTCATCTTGAATATCTGTAAATTCAAAGGTTTTTTGGCTTTGGTCTAGCACCAAAATGCCTTGCTCAATCTCTTTACCTTGTTGATCCATCAAGCCGTAACGAATCGGTAAATAGTAATTGTGCTTACCCTTTTGTTTAAAAGTTGCTGTGTAAATTTGTTGCTGGGCATCATACTCAGTCTTCACTTCAACTTCAGGTGTGCCTGACTGTGAATACCAAGCCATAAAAGATTTAAAATCAAAATCATTGGCATCACTCATCGCAGCAACAAAATCATCAATCGTTACCGCTTGACCATCGTGACGCTCAAAATAAAGCTTCATGCCACTTTGAAATCCTGTCTCACCCAAGAACGTATGAATCATACGAATCACTTCAGCGCCCTTTTCATACACCGTATAGGTATAAAAATTATTCATCTCTATGTATGACTCTGGTCTTACTGGGTGTTTCATTGGACCGGCATCTTCGGCAAATTGAAAAGTGCGTAAGCCATTCACATCTTCAATACGCTTGATCGATCGAGAGTGTAAATCAGAAGTAAACTCTTGGTCTCTAAAAACGGTTAACCCTTCTTTTAAGCTCAGTTGAAACCAATCTTGGCAGGTAACTCTATTACCTGTCCAATTATGAAAATATTCATGTCCTATCACTGCCTCAACATTAATAAAATCTTTATCAGTCGCTGTGTCTGGGTTAGCCAATACATAAGTGGAGTTAAAAATATTAAGGCCTTTATTTTCCATTGCTCCCATGTTGAAATCATCCACAGCAACAATCATATAAATATCTAAATCATACTCAAGGCCGAACCGCCGCTCATCCCATGCAAATGAGCGCTTAAGTGAATCCATCGCAAACTGGGTTTTGTCAATATTATGCGATTCAACATAAATCTTGAGTGCAACTTCATTGCCACTAATGGTGGTGTAAGTGTCTTCTAATACGGCAAAATCACCCGCCACCAATGCAAACAAATAGCAAGGCTTAAGGCTAGGGTCATGCCATGTTACTTCACCCGATTTTGAGCTAATTAAATTACCATTACTCAGTAATATTGGATAGTGCTTATGATCTGCTTTGATGTGTGTAGTAAACACACTAAGTACATCAGGTCTGTCGAGATAATAAGTGATTTGTCTAAATCCGTGCGCCTCACATTGAGTACAAAAATTACCACTAGATTGATACAAGCCATTCAGACTGGTGTTTTTTTCTGGGTGAATGCGCGTGGTAATCTCTAGTGTGAATTCATTTGATAAATCACTAAGCTCTAATCCCTCATCAACTAACTGATAATTAGGCTGTACGCCATCAATCAAAATTGAAATCAATTCTAAATTAACTCCATTTAAAAATAAGCGACACTCTTGGCTAGCCAGATTTGGGTTTTGATAATAAAGCACCTTAGATAAAACAAGTGTTTCATCTTCAGATAAGTCAAAACTCAGCTCTGTAGTACGGATTAAATACGCACTTGGCTGATAATCCTTTCGATAAATTGCCTGGGGCTCTATAGTATTAATAATACGACTCCTAAAATTAATCGGTAAACAACAAAAGGCATTAAGCCAATGCTGTCTAATAATTTAATAAAAAATACAACGGTAAAATAAGCACTAACGGCTGCAATTAAGAAACCCAGTATCAACATAAGCCAATCGACTGATTGTGGCTGTTGATATAAATCAAAAATCATCAACATGGCTGAAAGCGTAATCACAGGAATGGATAATAAAAAGGCAAATTGAGTAGATACCTGCCTAGATAAACCGATCAACAACCCTGCAGTGATGGTAATACCAGAACGCGATGTGCCTGGAATCAATGCTAATGCTTGCATACTTCCAATAAAACCAACATCTAGCCAACCAATTGTTTTCCTAACGGAAGCTCTTTTTACATTTACCCAAATACCCAAGCCCAGTAATAAACCAAACGCCAATGTTGCATAGGCAATGACTTCAGTTGAGCGTAGGGTTAGCTCAATGGTATCTTTAAATGCCAAACCTGCTAATCCTACCGGGATCGTGCCTAGTAGTATTCCCCATGCTAATTTAGACTCGCCAATTGTTTGAACTTTAACAGCGGAGTGAAAAAAATCAGCGATTAAAGTTTTAATAATCAATCGATAGTAAAACACAATAGCGCTGAGGGTGCCTAAATGTACCACCACATCAAATGCTAAACCTTGGTCAGGCCAATCCGTTATCTTTGGCACCAAAATTAAATGTGCTGACGATGAAATTGGCAGAAACTCACTAAACCCCTGAACGAGTGCCAACACTATTGTTTGTAATAAGTCCATACTGTCTTTGTCGATTTACAATTTATGCGTTAAATCTTGCTCGGTAAATCCTTTTAATTTTACCGATAGTTTTTTCGTTAATGCCAGCACCTTAAAACTCTCTCCCATGGCGCTGGGTAACACCAATTGCTTAACCTGTTGTGCCAAGGTAATGCGCCTATCTTCATCAGTTTCAGCCAACAGGTATTCATCAATCCCCAATGAAATTAAAAACATCGCTTGTGTGGCATAACCAGCAATATTGAATCCACTGTTTTGGGCTTGATCAGCCATATCTGAAAAATTAACTGAAGTGGTAATATCTTGCTCACCCACATGTACAAAAGGGTCATCACTAGCCTTATGCTGATAATAGCATCTAAGTGTGCCTTCGCCACGCTGAGGGTGAAAATACTCATCCCGACCCATGCCATAATCAATTAACAACACCAGACCTTGGTCAACAATATCGCTCAACGACTCTACCCAAGCCATTGCTCTTGGGTTTATCTCAGTGGTATAGCCTTGCTCAACTTCATTAGGTAGTAACGCTTTATCATTAACATAAGGCTGGTCAAACATCTGCCATTGTAATTGATCATCCTTGCAATCTACACCGAGCTCAACAAAGCCTGTTTGTTTTTTAATTAAACGCTTAGCTGGCATCGCATCCAACACTTCATTAGCAATCACCACACCTGAAAAGTATTCGGGAAAAGTGTTTAACCACACGACTCTATCGAGTAATTCCGGCAAAACCTGACCAATCGTTTCTTTTTGTCGTTGTTTGAGTTCAGCGCTAAGTTCAAGAATATAATATTTTTCTGGTAAATTATTAAGTCGGCCTAACTCAAATAAAATTTGCGTTGCCAATATACCACTACCCGCACCAAACTCTAAAATACTGTTATTACCATCGAGTACTTGCATACATTGGCGCGCTAAACAAAATCCAAACAGATCTGAAGTTTCAGGGGCGGTAATAAAATCCCCCTGCTCGCCAAACTTCTGCGCACCACCACTGTAATAACCTTGTGCTGGGTAATACAACGCCAAATCCATAAATTCATCGAAACCTATAGGGCCAGCTTTTTGTATAATGGTGTTTTTGATTATTTCTTCAAGACTCATTGAATCAGTATTTTATATGAAAACAGCATTAATCACCGGCGG